>JBEVDE010000273.1:0-3160 GCA_040514175.1 Allosphingosinicella sp.
GTAAGCGGCATGGGCGGGCCCGGCCTTGCGCGCCTCGGCCGCCGCACGCCCGGCCTGCCCCTGAAGGAGCAGGGCGTGGGCCATCAGATGCCCGGTTTCGGCCTCGGGGATTCCCAGAGCGTTCGCCCGCTTCAGCTCGGCCTCCGCCGCGCCGCCGTCGCCGAGCAGCAGATAGGTCCGGGCCTGGGCCAGCCTGAAGCTCTTGTTATCCGGCTCGGCCTTGATCGCGTTCAGAAGCTCGATCCGCGCGGTCCGAGGCTGTCCCTGCGCCAGGGCCTCGAGGCCGCGCCGATAGGCCTCGCCGGCCGATTCCGGGCCGGCGTTGGAGCAGGCGGCGGCGCCGAGCAGAAGCAGGGCGGTCAAGGCGGCGCGGGCGCTCATGGCTGCAGGTCGTATTGCTTCATCAGATCGTAGAGCGTCGGGCGGCTGATCCCGAGCAGCTTGGCCGTGCTCGAAATGTTGTTCTCGGCGCGCGCCAGCGCCTGGCGGATCGCTCGGCGATCGGCGAGCTCGCGCGCCGACTTGAGGTTGACGGGCAGCGCCGCCTCGGTGCGCGCTTCGAGGTCGAGATCCTCGGCGGTGACGAGCTTGCCGTCGGCCATGATCACCGCCCGCTTCATCCTGTTCTCGAGCTCGCGGACGGTGCCGGGCCACGGCCATTCGTCGATCGCGGCCAGAGCGCCCGGGCTCAGGCCCTTGACCGCCGGGTTCATCTCGCGGGCGAAGCGGTGCAGGAAATGCTTGGCGAGAAGCACCGAATCGCCGTGCCGCTCGGCGAGGCTGGGAATCCGCACGACGATCTCGGCGAGCCGGTAATAGAGATCCTCGCGGAAGCTGCCCGCCTTGATCATCTCCGGCAGGTCCTGATGGGTGGCGCTGACGATCCTCGTGTCGACGGCGATCGGCTTGCGGCCGCCGATCCGCTCGATCACCCTTTCCTGGATGAAGCGAAGCAGCTTGACCTGGAGCGGCAGCGGGATGTCGCCGACCTCGTCGAGGAAGAGCGTGCCGCCATGGGCGAGCTCGATCTTGCCTTCCGTGGTCTTGATCGCGCCGGTGAAGGCCCCCTTCTCGTAGCCGAACAGCTCGGCCTCGAGCAGATTCTCCGGAATCGCGGCGCAATTGATGGCGACGAAGCCGCCAGCGGCGCGGTTGCTGGCCTGGTGGAGGCCGCGGGCGAGCAATTCCTTGCCGGTGCCGCTCGCGCCGAGGAGCATCACCGACACGCCGGTATTGGCGACGCGCTCGATCGTCCGGGCGACCTTGAGCATCTCCGGAGCACCGGTGATCATCGTTCCGAGCACGGTCTGGTCCTCGCCGACCCGTTCCTCGAGCTTGCGATTCTCGGTCTCGATGCCGTGCAGCTGGAAGGCGCGGCGCACGATCAGGCCGAGTTGGTCGATGTCGACCGGCTTCTGGTAGAAATCGTAGGCGCCCGACGCGATCGCCCGCAAGGCGCTCTCCCGGGCGCCGTGGCCCGAGGCGACGATGACCTTGGTCTCCGGCTTGAGCGAGAGGATCGTCTCGAGCGTCGCGAAGCCTTCGGTGACCCCGTTGGGATCGGGCGGAAGGCCGAGGTCGAGCGTGACCACCGGCGGCTCCTCGGCGCGGAGCAGGTTGATCGCGGAATCGCGGTTGGAGGCGACCAGCACCTCATAATCGTCATAGGCCCAGCGCAGCTGGCGCTGCAGCCCCTCGTCGTCCTCGACGATCAGCAGTTTCGCCCTCGAATCCACGGTCATGCGATTTTCCGTTCGAATTGGCTGAAGCGGCTCTCACCCAGCGGTAAAAAGACGGTGAAGCGGCTGCCCTCCCCAGGGCGGCTGTCCACCTCGATGCGGCCGCCCATGGCGGCGACCAGACTGCGCGCCTCGAAGGCGCCGACTCCGAAGCCGCTCTCCTTGGTCGAGGCGAAGGGCTGGAACAGGCGGGTCCGGATGAAGTCGGCCGACATGCCCTCGCCGCGGTCGGCGATCTCGATCGCCGCTTCGCCGTCGCGCCGCCCGCAGCCGATCCTGACCGGAGCGCCGCCGGGACTGGCGTCGATCGCGTTCTGGACGAGATGGGCGAGCGCCTGCTCGAGCCGGACCGGATCGGCGACGGCCGCGACGGTCGGATCGCCCTCGACCTCGACCGGGTGGACCCGCCTCTTCACCTCGGCCACCGCCGCCACCGCCTGGCCGAGCGAAATCGCCCGGACCGGCTCCGCCTCGACATCGCCGCCGCCGCGATGAAGCCGGGCGAGGAGGTCGTTCATCTTCTTCACCGAGCTGTGCAGGGTCGCGATCATGTCCTCGCGAAACTCGGGCTTGTCCGCGTGCCGCTCGGCGTTGCGAACGACGAGGCTCAACTGGCTGACCAGATTCTTGATGTCGTGGATGATGAAGGCGAAGCGCCGGTTGAACTCGTCGAACCGCCGGGCGTCGGCGAGCGCGTCCTGGGTGTGCGCCTCCGCCAGATAGCTCGCCGCCTGGATGCCGACGGTGCGGAACAGATCGAAATCCTCCCAGTCGAGCGGCCGCCGGACGATCGGATGCTCGAGCAGGACCAGCCCGACGAGCCGGTCGCCGTGGATGAGAGGCACTCCGGCCCAGAGGCTGTCCAGCCCGGCCAGCGGGACCGGCACCCGGACCTCCGCCGAGTCCGTGCGAAGCACGCCCGCGCGAAGGGCGGTGAAGTCGAGGACGTGGCCGCTGGTTTCGAGGAAGCGGATCAGGGCGGCGTCGCCGGCGCTCGCCTCCGGCAGATCGTCGCGCCAGTTCCACCGCGCGGCGACGCTGAGGCGCCCGCCTTCCGGAACGAGCAGAAGGCCGGAGGGGCTTTCGGCGATGTCGGCGATGGCCTTGATGATCCGCTCGCCGAGCGGCGCATCGCCGCCGACGGTGCGGGTGAAGCGAAGCCATTCCTCGCGATAATCGTAGCGATGCTCGAAGAAATGCTTGGCGACGATCACCCGCGACCAGGCCCGCATCCGCCCCGACGGAAGCAGGATCACCGCGGCGACGGTGATCGCGAAGACGAGGCCGACCTGGCCGATCCTTACCCAATTGCCGCCGACCACCTCGAGCGCCCGGCTCGCGGTCATCATCAGGATGAGATAGCCGAGGATGGCGATGAGGGACAGCGACTGGAAGGTCGCCGCGCGCGACAATTGCATCCG
>JBEVDE010000316.1:0-6720 GCA_040514175.1 Allosphingosinicella sp.
GCGCGCGAAATCGTGGGCGAGAAGGGCCGAGAAAGCGTGGCCCAAATGCAACCGCCCGGTCGGGCTCGGCGCGAAACGGGTGACGATCCTCATCTGGACTCTTGACCGCGAGTCACGCGCCATGCTGTCATGACGCCGTCACCTTCGCAGGGGAGGGGGCTTGGACCGGGGAGGGGCTCCTCCGTCCTGAGTGCGACAGGCCGGGCGTCTTTCCTCCTGGGTGAGGGCGAGAAGCGCGGCGCATGTACCATCCCGATCTCCTCCGCCATCCGGACGCCTGCCCCGCGCTCGTGCTCAACGCCGATTACACGCCCTTGAGCTATTATCCGCTCAGCCTGTGGCCGTGGCAGACGGCGGTCAAGGCCGTGTTCCTCGAGCGGGTCGACATCGTCGCCCAATATGGCCGAGCGGTGCACAGCCCGACCCGGACCCTGCAATTGCCCTCGGTGATCGCGCTCCGCCAATATGTGAGGCCGAGCGAGCATCCGGCCTTCACCCGGTTCAACCTGTTCCTGCGCGACCGCTTCGAGTGCCAATATTGCGCGAGCATGGCCGAGCTGACCTTCGACCATGTCGTTCCGCGCGCGCAGGGCGGGCGGACGACGTGGGAGAATGTCGCCACCGCCTGCGCGCCGTGCAACCTGCGCAAGGGCGGCCGGACCCCGCTCCAGGCCCATATGAATTTGAACCGGCGCCCTTACCGGCCGACCAGCTGGCAGCTGCAGGAGAACGGCCGGAGCTTTCCGCCCAATTATCTGCACGAGAGCTGGCGCGATTATCTCTATTGGGACATCGAGCTGGAGGCCTGAGCGCCCTCAGCGGGCGACGGGATCGATCAGATTGTCGAACAGCGAGACGACCCGCCCGCCCTTGGCCGGGAAGGGAAATTCGACCGGGTCGACGAAGTCGCTCCGGAACCAGGGATAGGCCGCCGGGTCGAAGCAGCGGCGAAGCCAGGCGAGGGCGCTCACCACCGCCGGCGATCCCCGGGCGCTGGCATGGTAGGCGCAGAAGAGGTCGAACCTCAGGTTGAGCGGAGGCGGAATTGGGATCACGCTCCGGGTGATGGCGCGCACGTAGGTGGGCATGGGCGCGATCCCGGAGCCGTTGGCCACCGCCCAGAGCTGCGCAAGGCTCGAATTGGTCCGGATGCCGACCTGCTGGGCGGGCCGTTCGGTGCCGAGAAACAGGTCGATCAGCGAGGAATTCACGCCCGGAGTCACCTGTTCGACGAGGGTATGGGCCTTGACGTCGTCCGGCGACCTGGGGGCGCCGTGAATCCGCAGATAGGCCTCCGAGGCGAACATCATGAAATGGAGCGTGGCGATTCGGGCGACGATCATGTCGGGATTGCCCGGCGGGGTGAAGGTCAAGGCGAGGTCGACCTGCGAGGAACGGTCCCTGGAAAGATCATATTCGAGGCGGAAGTTGACCGCGAGGCCGGTCAGCTCCTCGCGAAGCTCCGCCAGGCGGGGGGTCAGCCAGAGCAATCCGAGCCCTTCGGAGCAGGAAATTCGAAGCTCGGACGAGGATAAAAGAACGTTGCGGCTGGGCTGAAGGCCGGAGCGGACGGTCGCCGCCTGCATCTCGCGCGCCATACGCAAAATCTCCTCGCCCGCTTCCGTGACGAAGCTGCCTTTTCCACTCCTCCTGAGCAAAGGGGCGCCCCAGCGCGTCTCGAGCTTCTCCATGCGGGCGCGCACGGTGTTCACCGAAACGCCCTCCGCTTCCGCCGCGGCGCGAAGGCTGGCGCGCGTCGCCACGCTGAGGAAGAAGCGCAAATCATCCCAGGGGAGCTCGACGGGGCGAGCGTCAGGACTGGCCGAGCGCACAGACTGAACACCCTGTTCGGAATTCTTGATCGGGACGGGAGCCCGCGGCGTCTTTACCTCCTTTTTCACCAACCTTCTCGATTTCAGAGAACGAATTGCAACACCTTCTGGCTCCGCAATGTCATTCTGCCAAGCCGCCGCTCTTCTGGCGCGGCACGTTCGCTCGCAAAGTGGATCGGGCCCTGCGGCGGGGCGCGAAGAACCCGGCAACCCTTCGCACCGCCTCCTGGCCGGAAATATCGCCCTTCCTCGCGCAGGCGAGGCGAACCCTTCCGCTGGCGAACGATCGAAGCGTTACCATGATGCTGCGCAAGAATCCCGAGATCATTCTCGCCATCTGCCTCCCCGACGGAACGCCGACCGGCCTGTTCGCCTATCTTCCCCTCAACATGCTCGGCGCCAGCCTTATCGCCGGGGGCGGATTCGACGGCGGGAATCCCGACCCGGCGTGGATCTGCCGCCCCGGCGAGCCTCCCGAAGCCATCTACATCTGGCTCGTCCTTGCGCCGAACCGGCTTTCGCGGGTGCTCGGCCCGGTCGCGGCCCTGTTCCGCGAGCTCGCTCCGAAAGGCGTGCCGATCTTCTCCAGGGCGGCCACCGGCCATTCGGAGCGCCTGCAGCTGAGCTCCGGCTTCTTCCCGGCCCGGCAGATCTACCCGCAGGCGCCGGAATGGCTGCTGGTCGCGCTCCCGGAAGGGGGGCTGCCGAGGCCCCGGGCGAGGACGGGCGAGGCCCGGCCGGCCGTCGAGCCGGTGCGCTCGATGGAGGGCCTGGCCCGCGTCTTCGCCCTCCGCGCCGCCACCTACATCGCCGAGCAATTCTGCACCTATGAGGAGGAGTTCGACGGCAACGACTTCTGCGCAACCCACTTCGTGGCGACCCTCAATGGCGACGCCGCGGGCTGCATCCGGCTGCGCTACTTCGCAAGCTTCGCGAAGCTCGAGCGCCTGTGCGTGCGCCGCGAATATCGCGGCCGCGGAGTCAAGGAGCGGCTGATCGGCGAAGCGCTCGATCATGCCTGGATCAAGGGCTACCGGCGAATCTACGGCCACGCCCGCTCCGACCTTCTCGACATGTGGCGCAACTTCGGCTTCGAGCCGGTGGCGGGGCGGCCGGCCTTCCGCTTCGCCGGCATCGACTATGTCGAGATCCTGGCGAAGCGGGAGCGTCACCCGGCGACGATCCGCCTCGGTCTCCCGCCCATGATGCTCACCCGTCCCGAGGGCCGTTGGGACGAGCCGGGACCGCTCGACCTGTCCGACCTCGATCCCGATCCGCTAAGGGCCGATCTCATCGCCCGCCACACCCGCTTCCGGCCCCGGGAGGAACGATGAGCGGAGAGGAAGCGGCAGAGGATATCGGACGCCTCGCGGCGGAGATCCGGCGGACGGTCGCGCAGCTCGGCGCGCTGGTCGGCCGGCTCCGCAAGGCCGGCGCAGGCGGCGAAGAGAGCGCCCCCGACGACGAAACGGTCGCGTTCGCCAAACGGCTGTTGGCGATGCGGCGCCTGCGCGAATCGATGCTCGGCCCGCAATTCTTCTCCGACCCCGCCTGGGACATGCTTCTCGATCTTTACGTCCAGACCCGCAAGGAGGCGCCCGTCGCCGTCTCCAGCCTCTGCCTCGCCGCCGAAGTGCCGACGACCACGGGCCTGAGATGGATCCAGAACATGGTCGCCGCCGGCCTGCTGGTGCGGCGGAACGATCCCGCCGACGCCCGGCGCGTGTTCATCGGCTTCGGCCCCGGCGCCGAAGAGACGATGCACATATTCCTCGCGCGGGCGCTCGCGGAGCTGCGCGCGCCCTGAAGACCGCGGCCGTTCGCGGCCAAGCCGCCGGAAACCGGGCGCGCAAGGATCGTTACGGATCGGATGCGCGAATTTTCACAGCTGCTCGACGGGCTCGTCTACACCCGCTCACGCAACGGCAAGCTCAAGCTGATCGGCGACTATCTGCGGCGAACGCCCGATCCCGACCGGGGCTATGCGCTGGCGGCGCTGACCGGCGAGATGGACTTGCCCGGGGTCAAGCCGGCGGCGATCCGGGCGGTCGTCGAGGACAGGATCGATCCAATCCTGTTCCGGATGAGCTGGGACTATGTCGGCGACATGGCCGAGACGGTGTCCCTGCTCTGGCCCAAGCGTCTCGACCAGCCGGCCGAGATCGACGACGGCTCCCTGCGCATCGCCAGCGTGGTCGAGCGGCTCCAGACATTGGGCCGGGCCGAGGCGCCGGCGGCGCTGGCGCGGATGCTCGACCATCTCGATTCGAGCGGGCGCTACGCCTTGCTCAAGCTGGCCACCGGCGCGCTTCGCCTCGGCGTGTCGGCCCGCCTCGCCAAGACCGCGCTGGCCCAGGCTTTCGGACTCGACGTCGACGCGGTCGAGGAGGTCTGGCACGGCATCGACCCGCCCTATCTGCCGCTTTTCGACTGGGCCGAGGGACGGGGCGCGCGGCCGACCGCGCAGGACGTCCCCGTCTTCCGGCCGTTCATGCTCGCCCATCCGCTCGAGGACCTTCGCCTGTCGCTGGACGATTATGCGGCGGAGTGGAAATGGGACGGAATAAGGATCCAGATCGTCCGCGCCGGCGGCGAGACGCGGCTCTACAGCCGGGCGGGCGACGATATCAGCCGAAGCTTCCCGGAGATTGCGGAGAGCTTCCGGGAGGACGGCGCGGTCGACGGGGAGTTGCTGGTCAAGGGCGAGTTCCAGGGCGCGGACGCCCATGGCGGCGCGGCCGCAAGCTTCAACGCGCTCCAGCAGAGGCTCGGCCGGAAGCTCGTCTCCGCGAAGATGCTGAAGGATTATCCCGCCTTCGTCCGGCTCTACGACATTCTCTTCGACGGTCCCGAGGACCTGCGCGCTCTGCCCTGGGAGGCGCGCCGGGCGCGGCTGGCGGGGTTCGTTCCGAAGCTCGACCCGGAGCGGTTCGACCTTTCGGCCCTGATCGAGGCGCCGGATTTCGACCGGCTGGAGGAGATTCGCTCGGGCGCCCGCGACGCCGCGATCGAAGGGGTGATGCTGAAGCGGCGCGACAGCCCCTACACGTCCGGCCGCCGGGTCGGCCTGTGGTACAAATGGAAGCGCGACCCGCTCACCGCCGACTGCGTCATGATGTACGCCCAGCGGGGAAGCGGCAAGCGCTCCTCTTATTATTCGGATTTCACCTTCGGCGCCCTGACCCCGGACGGCGAGCTGCTCCCGGTCGGCAAGGCCTATTTCGGCTTCACCGACGAGGAATTGCTGTGGCTCGACCGCTTCGTGCGCAACCATACGATCAATCGCTTCGGACCGGTGCGCGAGGTCGAGAAGAGCCTGGTCCTCGAGGTCGCCTTCGATTCGATCCACGCCAGCCGGCGCCACAAATCCGGCCTCGCCATGCGCTTCCCGCGAATCTCCCGGATCCGGACCGACAAGCCGGCCGCCGAGGCGGACACGATCGAGGGGCTGATGCGCCTGGTCACGTAATTCGGTGTCTGACACCGAATTATAAGGTGCTGGGAATGAAGGCTTTCGCCGGATCGCAAAAATTCGGTGTCTGACACCGAATTAACTTTTGGGCCCTGTTTTTCCCCTTTCGGGACGGCGGATTTCGAGGGGCTGACATCGCCGCCCGGGCGTCGCAGGGGGCAGGCTCGGGGAAGCGCCGGCAGGCCGCTTCGCCCTTTTGGAAGGAATAGGGCCATGGCCAGTTTCAGTCTCGAGATCCAGGACGAGGGCTTCGCGCACGACCCGCAGCATCGCGGTTATTGCGTCGCCTATCGCGAGAATGAGGTGAACCACTGCCCGGGCTGCGGCCGCACCAATTGGTATGTCGGCCGGGTTTCGGCGGAATGCGGCTTCTGCGCCACCGCTTTGCCTTTGGTCGCGGCGACCAGCCGCGGCGCCGGCACCCACAGCCGGGGCCACCGGCCGATGGCGCTGAGCGAAGCCGCCTAGCGAAGGACTTTCAGGCCGCCAGCGGAAACCTGAGCAGCCGGTCCGCCACCGGCACCAGGGCTTCCGCTCTGGGCCCGACCGCCCGGACGATCTCGGGATGCCCCGCATCAAGCCCGCCGGTCAGCGACCCGAAGGCCGGCAGGATCAGCTTCCTCTCCGTCGCCACGAAGCAGCGGCGGGAAACCTGGCGGCCGCGGTGGTGGATTCGAAGCTTAGGGTGGAAATGGCCAGACAGCTCCGGCCTCGGCTCGGCCGGATCGGCCTCGTGGCGAAGCAGCAGGCCGTCCACCTCCGCTTCCTCGACGATGTCGCCGCCGCAATGGTCGGTCAGAATTGCGTCATGATTGCCCGTGATCCACGTCCAGCGCGTGCTGCCGGTCAGCGCGATCAGCTTTGCCCGGGCGTCCGGGGGCAGGCGCTCGCACCCTTCCTTGTCGTGGAAGCTGTCGCCCAGGCACCAGATTTCCTTAGCATCGGTCGAGACGGCAAGGGCGGTGAGATCGGCCAGGGTGGCGATCGAATCGTAGGGCGGAAGCATCTGCCCGAGGCGGGCGAACCAGCTCGCTTTCTCGAGATGAAGGTCGGCGACGAGCAGGGCCCGGCGCGACGGCCAGAACAGGGCCCCCTGCGGAAGCGCCATCAGCTCGTGGCCACAGAACGAAAAGCGAACCATGCGCTTTGCCTATAAAGCGGGCGCGGCCAGGTTCAAGGCTTCAGCGCGCGGCGTTGGGAATAACCGAGGAATCGAGCGCGGGCGAAGGCGCCGGGCGCGACTCGACGAGGTCCGGGGTCGTGGTCGCGAAGAGGAGGGCGCCGACGAGGAAGCCCTCGGCGACGAGGGCGAACGGGTTGGTCAGCTTCTTCAGGAAACGCATGGGCAGGCGGTGCGCCTCGGCAGGTAAACGGGGGATGAATCGGTCGTTGGGATGAGCCGGACTCGGGCTGAAG
>JBEVDE010000354.1:0-3502 GCA_040514175.1 Allosphingosinicella sp.
GCGCCCGCCACCAGCACCGCGGCAAGCCCGACCAGCGAGTGGAAGGCGGCGACGAGCTGCGGCATCGCCGTCATCGCGATCCGCCGCGCCGTCACCAGGCCGATGACCGCGCCGATCAGGATCGCACCGCCGATCAGCATCAGCGAGTCCCAGTCGACCGGATCGTGCCACTGCAGCACGAACTCCTCGTCCCGGGTCGGCATATAGTGGATGAGCGTCGTCGCCAGAGCGATGCCCATGCCGATGATCCCAGCCCGGTTGCCCCGCCTCGCGCTTTCCGGATTGGAGAGCCCGCGAAGCGCCAGGATGAAGCAGATGCCCGAGATCAGATAGGCGACCATCACCCAGGCCGGGGGCGCCGCGGCCTCATGCATGGGCGCGGCCCGTCGCCCCGGCGAAGGCTGGGGCGCCAGGGAGGAAAGGCTCGGAAAGGCCGCCTTCGCGAACTTCCACCGGGGCCCCAGCCTGCGCTGGGGCGACGTGGTTCGCCCTCACCCCTTCTTCTCCTTCTTCTTGTACATGGCCAGCATCCGGGCGGTCACCGCGAAGCCGCCGAAGATGTTGATGCTGGCGAGCACGACCCCGGCGAGGCCGAGCCACTTGGCCCCCGGCACGCCCGCGGCGGCGGCGGCGATCAGCGCTCCGACGATGATCACGGACGAGATGGCGTTGGTCACCGACATGAGCGGCGTGTGAAGCGCCGGGGTCACCGACCAGACCACATAATAGCCGACAAAGCAGGCCAGCACGAAGATCGACAGGATCGAGACGAAATCCACCCGGCACTCCGAAGCTTGAGGCGGCCGCACCTTGGCGTCGCGCCCCGCCCTTGTCGAGGCCCTATCGCCCGGTCATCCCGGCGAAGGCCGGGACCCATGAACGCGGGTCCACGAGAGTCCCCGCTTGCCTCTGCCCATGGCCAGGATGGCTAGAGGACGAAATCCCCCGCTCCGAGCGGAGTCTGGCCCAGCAGCGTCAGGCTGATGACGAAGTCGGCAAGGCCGTCGCCGTCGATATCGCCCTCGACGAGCCAGACCGGGCCGGAATCATAGGCCCGAAGCTCGCCGGCCGTTCCGCTGAACGCGTCCGAGCCGATCCAGGTGAAGGCTTGGTCGCCGGCGGTGAGGCTGTCGGCGTCGATCCGGTCGAGCTCGATCCTGTCCGTGCCCGGGGTGAAGTCGAGGATATGGTCGGCCGAGCCGTTCACGGATTCGGCGGCCGCCTGGTAGCGGAAAGAATCCGCGCCGCCGCCGCCGCTGATCTCGTCGCCGCCGAGGCCGCCGAGGATGAGGTCGCCCTGGGCGCCGCCGATCAAAGTATCGTTACTCGCGCCTCCGAACAGGCGGAGCGTTCCGTCGGACTCCCGGCTGCCGTCGACCGTCATCGTCTCGCCCGCCGTCAGCAGGGCGCCGCTGACCGTCAGCGCCTGCCCCTCGCCGACCGCCTCGTTCGAAAGGATCAGATTATAGTCGAACTCGCTGTCTCCGCCCCGGGCGTAGCGCGTGTCGGTCGCCGAGGTCAGGGTGATGTTCTCGATCCCGTTCAGCGCTCCGCCAAAGCCGCGGGCGGTGAAGTCGAGCGCATAGTCGCCGCGCAGGAAGAGGCCGTCATAGCCCGCCCCGCCGGTCGCGGCGTCGCCTGCGGCGAATCGGCCGATGTCGAAGAAGAAGATGTCGTTGCCGGCGCCGCCGGTCAGCCTGTCCGTCCCGTAGCCGCCGTAGACGAGGAAGCTCGAGTCCGTCTCCGCCGAGCCGTCGAAGGTGAGATCCTCGCCGGCGAGCAGGGAGGAGCCGTTGATCCGGGCTCGCAGGCCTGCCGCGAAATTCGAGTCGCTGATGGTGAGGAAATAATCGTAAAGGTTGGTGCCGGGCTCGCCGAAATTGGTGTTAGTGCCGGCCAGCATCGAGATCCCCTCGATCCCGGTCACGGAGCCGTCGAGGACGAGCCCGCCGCCATAGTCGCCCTGCAGGACGATCGTGTCGGTCCCGTTACCGCCGTCGACATTGTCGTCCGCGGTCAGGGCTCCGCCGAAATAGAAATAATCGTCCCCGGCGAGGCCGCTCACCGTGTCGGAGCCGCCCTGGTCGAGCACGAACCCGTCCGGGCTCGGCGTTCCGGTGATGAAATTGTCTTCCTCGTCGCCCTCCAGCCGGTCGCCGGGGCTTGCGACTCCGTTCACCGTCACCGTGACCGTCGCGACGTTGCCGCCGGCCAGACCGTAGGTGAAGCTGTCGACGGCCGAGGAGGGATTGACCGCTCCGGTGCCGCTTTCGACGAGATAGTCGAACTGGCCGTTCGGGTCGTAGCTGTAGCTTCCGTCGGCGAGCACGGTCAGCCGGGCGCCGGAGGCGAGGAGGATGGGAACGCCGACATTGCCGGCCGATCCGTTCACTTCCGAGACCGTCAGCGCCGGTCCGTCGGGGTCGCTGTCGCCGCCATTGCCATTGTCCGCGAAAAGGCTTCCGGTCGCGACCGCGTCCTCGCTCGTCGAGATCGCATCGTCCTGGGCGAGCGGCGGCGTGTCCCCTCCCTCGACATCGATCGTCGCCGTCCTCGGCGTGCTGGCGCCGCCGTCGCCGTCGGTGAGCGTGAAGGTCACGACGCGCTGGCCGGCGACGGGGGATTCCGAAAAATTGACGAAGCCGATGGCGCGGACCAGGGCCGCCGCGATCGCCGGGGTCGAGTCGGCGTTGAACGTCACGACCAGCGGGGTCGAGCCGTCGGTGCCGCCGGTGATCGTGCCGATCGCCAGCCCCTGATAATAAAGGTCCGTCTCCTCGACCGAGAAATCGCCGCCGAGCACCCTCAGCTGGTCGTCCGCCGTGCCGCCGGAGGTGAAGGCGACGGTCAGGCTGCCCTGGTCGAAATCGGGCGAATCCGGATCGCTTACCGTGGCGTCGGGGGCGATCGGCGTGAGCGGGTCGTTTTCCGCATAGGCGATGGCGGCAGAGTTGCCGGGGGCGCCGCCGTTCAGGTCGATTTCAGGCGAAAGATTGGCCACGAGTTGCGCTCTCCTTCCAGGCACGCCGGAAGGGGAGCCCGTTTCTGGCCCGTCGAAGCCGGGCGATTAGCACGGTAGATCGCGAATATCTCCGTTGCGTTAAAAGCCGCTACAGCATGAAGTCCCCCGCGCTCAAGGGCGTTGGCCCCTGCAGCGCCAGCACCAGGAACAGATCGGGCTGGCCGTTGCCGTCCGTATCGCCTTCGAGGATCCAGGCGTTGCTGACGAAGGCCGTTGCCCGAAGCTCGCCGGCCGAGCCGCTGAACGCGCTCGACCCGATCCAGCTGAACGCCTGGTCGCCCGCCATCAGGCTGTTGGCGTCGATGCGGCTTAGGTCGACCTTGTCGGTCCCAGGCGTGAAATCGGTGATCTGGTCGGTCGAGCTGAAGCTCGATTCCGCCGTCGAATCGTAGCGGAACACGTCCGCCCCGCCGTTGCCGGTGAGGACGTCGGCGCCGAGGTTGCCGTGGAGGAGGTCCGACTGGCTGCCGCCCTTCAAGG
>JBEVDE010000363.1:0-3070 GCA_040514175.1 Allosphingosinicella sp.
GCTCCAGCGCGCGGTGGGTCTGCCCGAGGATGGAGGCGATCGACTCGCCGAGCCACGGGCCCGCGTTCAGCACGGGCATCACCACCGAAATCAGGCTCATGGCGAGTCCTTGCGCCAGTAGATTCCGGAGCCGTCGATCCATTGGATCGGCTCGCTCACCCCGCGCCGCGCGCGGAATTCGTCGACCGCGTCGCGGCAGCATCGCAGGAAGCCGTAATCGTCGACGATGACGAAGCCGCCGACGACCAGCTTGTCGTAGAGCAGCTCGAGGCATTCCAGGGTGGAGCTGTAGAGGTCGACGTCGACCCTCAGCAAGGCGAGCGGGCCGATCGCGGCGCCGGGCAGGGAGTCGGCCAGCCAGCCCTTCACGAAGACGACATTGGGATCGAGCAGATCGTAGCGCGAGAAATGGTCGCGCACCGTCTCTTCGCTGCAGGCCAGCCAGGGGAAGCGGGCTTCCTCGAGATGGAGGCCGTAGCCGGCGTCGCGGGCCGGATCGGAGGGCGGCACGCCCTCGAACGAATCGACCACGAAGGTCTTCCGCGCGCTTTCGCCATGAGCGACCTGCAGCCCGCGCATGAAGATCGCGGCGCCGCCCTTGCAGACGCCCGCTTCGAGGAAGTCGCCGGGGATTCGCTCGGCGAAGATCCGCTCGGCGCAGCGCTCGATATTGGACAGCCGGAAGAGGCCGATCATCGTGTGCGCGAAGCGCAACGGGCCGGTGCCCTGATGCTTGCCCGCCAGCAGCCTGGCGAAGGCTTCCGGCTGCCGCTCGGCGATGTCCCGCTGGAAGCGCTGAAGCTCGGCGCCGGAAAGGCCGCCGGAACCCTGCTCGAGATGCTCGATCAGAAGCTCGAGCTCCGGATAGAGCAAATTGCCGACCGCCCGTTTGAGAAGCGACAGATAGCGGCTTCGAAGCGGGTTGCGCCCGCTCCCCGAATCCTCCGCCACGAGGCCGCGGTGCAAGAGATCGGCTACGGCGCCGGCCACTGCTTCGCGGATCGCTTCCGGCGAAGCGTCATATTCGGCTCCGAGAGCGGCCGCCACGTCCTCGAGGGTGGCCGGATAGTCCAGCCCTTCCCAGATCCGGCGCGCGGTGCCGCCCAGGGCGATCCATTCGCCCGTTTTCGGGGAGAGGAGGGACACGGACGCTCCCGCCGCCGCCGCCTGCACGGCGACGGACCTGAAGAGCGGAGACTGGGTCAACGGGTCAGCTGGCCGGCGGCCCTATCCCGATCAGGAATAGATGCCGTAATCGACGCCTCCGGGAGGGCCTCCGAAAGCGCTGGCGCCGCGAGCGGGGGCGATCTCGATTTCCGGAGCGATCCACTGACGCTTACCCGGGTTCGACGAATTCTGGGCGGTTTCGCCTCGCATTTTGTCCGTCACAAGCCCTCCTTGGAAACACGCTAGGCTGTCGCCGATAGGAGCTTCACCGGCGGCAGGCAACCGCGTTGAAATCCGCGGCGCCCTCCGCGGAGCGCAGGAAATGCCCCGCCGAGACCCCCCTCAGCATGGCCAGCCGGTAATGCGCATGAGCCTCGTCGGAATTCCAGTCGCTCAGCGCCGGCGCGTCCGCCAGGTTCTTCATCCTGGGAATGTCGAGGAGCCTCGCCGCGGCGGGGACAGCCGCGATCCGGGCGACCTCGCGGCGAAGCTCGTCCCAGCCGGCGCGCAGTCCCTCATGCCAGTCGGCGCCCTGGAAGCCCTTCCGGGTCTCGTCGACGACGAGCCGCGGCAGCCGGTCCGCGAGCACCCGCCGGGCAAGCCCTCGGCCGACTCCGCCCGTCAGGTAGATTTCGGCGGGGATCGACAGGCAGAGCTCGATCAGCCGCCGGTCCCCGGTCGGATCGCGCACGTCGAGGCCCCAGCCGGCCAGCGCCCCCTGCCGGAAATTGCCGAACTCGGAAGCCGCAAGCGCCGCGAGGCGGGTTCCGACTCCGGGGTCCCGGCCGGCGGCCGCTTTCGCCAGCCGCTCGGCCGCGGCCTCGCCCAGCGCCGGGTTGAGCAGGCTGTTTTCGCCGGCCCCAGCGCCGACCCGGCGGCCGCGCAGGCGATTGATCGTCCGCCACAGGCCCGGCGGAAGGAAAGGCCAGAGCGTGTGCGCGGCGACGCTTTCGAGGCGGGTTCCCGAACGTCTCAGGGCCAATGCCTGCCTCGCGAGCCGGATCAGCCGCCCGCGCGCGAGCAGCTCCGGAAGCAGGTCGAATCCGGTGTGGCTGAAGGTGAAATTGCCGGCCTGGCCGGTAAGCAATATCCTGTGACCGCGCTCGGCCGCCGACTGGGCGATCGCCTCCCCCCAGACGAAGTTGCACAGGTTCAGCACCGGCGCCTGGTAGAGCGCGAAATTCCGGTCCAGCCCGGCGATCGGCGATCGGCCCGCGGTTCGGACCAGGACATGGTCCATGTTCGGGTAGAGCGAAGCGACCGCGGCCGCGTGCCCGCCCTCGTCGGCGAAACGGCCCCTGCGCTCGATCGCCGTCCGGCCGGGGACCGAGGTGAAGGCGCCGACCTCGCCGTCCGGCAACAGCCGCGCCGCGGTCGCCGCCACCGCCCCGCTGTCCAGGCCGCCGCTGAGATGCGCCGCGACCCGCCCGCCGGACCCCCGAAGCCGCGCTTCCACCGCCCGGTCGAGGGCTTCGCGCACCGCCTCGACATAATCCTCGCTCCGCTTCAGCTGCAGCCGGCGGCCGGAGAAAGACCAGTGGCGCCTCGAGCTCGATCCGCCGGCCGTGACGATCCGAAGCTCGCCGGGCTGGATCCGCTCGATGCCGCGGAAGAAGCTTCGACTCCCGTCGGGCGGCATCAGCGCCAGGAACGAGGCCAGGGCCACCTCGTCCGCGCCCGAAGGCACGTCGTCGAGCGCCTGGAGACCGGACGGCATCGAAGCGAAGGCGAAGAAGCCCCCGGAACGGTGAAAGTGAAGTGGCCGCTGGCCGAGGATATCGCGGGCGAGCAGAAGCCGCTCGCTGTCCCGGTCCCACAAGGCGAGGGCGAAGTCGCCGGCAAGCCGCCCGATCGCCTCCTCCTCCCACCGCTCCACGGCGGCCATGACGAGGGCGCTGTCCGA
>JBEVDE010000371.1:0-13332 GCA_040514175.1 Allosphingosinicella sp.
CCTGGCACCAATTTCGTGCCTGGCACCAAATTCGACTGAGGGGCAGCTACCCCTCCACCACACTTCGTGTGGTCCCCCTCCCCGCCGCGAAGCGGCGGGGAGGATTGGCTGTACCTTGCAATCTCTCATGACACCGGTTACCGCATGAATCGCGAAGCCGGCGGAGACCGGCGTCCGCCCAAGCGTTAGGAAAGCGAATGCCACGGCCCCTGAAGCTCGATCCGGACAGGCTGTTCCCGGCCGATCCGAGCAGCCGCTCGATCGCCCGCGCCCTCTATGGCGAAGTGGCGAAGCTTCCGATCGTCAGCCCGCACGGCCATACCGATCCCGCCTGGTTCGCCACCGACGCGCCCTGGACCGACCCGACCGCCTTGCTGCTCGCGCCCGACCATTATCTCTACCGGATGCTGCACAGCCAGGGCGTGCCGCTCGGAGCGCTCGGGGTTCCGGACCGCTCCGGCCCCTCGCCCGCCGACCCGCGCGAGGCCTGGCGCCTGTTCGCGGGCCATTATCACCTGTTCCGCGGGACGCCCTCGCGGCTGTGGCTGGACCAGGTTTTCGCCGAGGTCTTCGGCCTGGACGTCGCGCTCGAGGCGGCCAGCGCCGACCATTATTTCGACCGGCTGAGCGAAAGCCTGGCGACGCCCGCCTTCCGCCCCCGCGCCCTGTTCGACCGGTTCGGAATCGAGCTTCTGGCGACCACCGAGGGGCCGCATGAGGACCTCGTCCACCATGCCGCGATCCGCCGCTCGGGTTGGCCGGGCCGGGTCGTCACCACCTACCGGCCCGATGCCGTGATCGATCCCGAGCATGAGGATTTCGCCGCCGCCCTCGCCGCCTTCGCCGGGCTTACCGGGGAGGATGTGCACGGCTGGACCGGCTATCTCGCCGCGCACCGCAAGCGCCGCGCCGATTTCCGGGCGGCCGGCGCCACCGCCACCGACCACGGCCATCCGACGGCCTTGACGGCGGACCTCAACGACCGGGAAAAGGAATCCCTGTTCGCCCGGATCGTCGGCGACAGCTGGTCGCGGCAGGACGCCGAGCTGTTCCGGGCGCAGATGCTGACCGAGATGGCGGCGATGAGCGTCGAGGACGGGATGGTGATGCAGATCCACCCCGGTTCCTTCCGCAACCACAATCGCCGGCTCCACCGCGATTTCGGCCGCGACAAGGGCGCCGACATCCCGACCCGCACCGATTACGTGCAGGCGCTGAAGCCGCTGCTCGACCGGTTCGGCGACGCGCCGGATCTCACCATCATCCTCTTCACCCTCGACGAGAGCGCCTACGCCCGCGAGCTGGCGCCGCTGGCCGGCCATTATCCCTGCCTCAGGCTGGGTCCGGCCTGGTGGTTCCACGATTCGCCCGAGGGCATGCGCCGCTTCCGCGAGATGACGACGGAGACGGCCGGCTTCTACAACAGCGTCGGCTTCAACGACGACACCCGCGCCTTCCTCTCCATCCCCGCCCGCCACGACGTCGCCCGCCGGGTCGACTGCGCCTTCCTGGCGCGGCTGGTGGCGGAGGGACGGCTTCAGGATTGGGAGGCGGCCGAGCTTGCCCACGAGCTGACCTACGGCCTGGTCAAGCGCGCCTACCGCCTCGACGCCCCGCGGACGATGGCGGCGTGACGGCCGGCTTCGCCCGCGCGATTCCCCTCCCTGCACGCAGGGAGGGGCCAGGGGCGGGTGCTTCTTCGCAGAAGACACCGGCCTCCATCGACCTACCCACCCCCAACCCCTCCCTGCGTGCAGGGAGGGGAGCCAAGTAACGGAGCCCCCATGTTCGAACGCACCTATTACGCCACCCATCCCGACATGATGGAATGCGTCTCCAACGAGGAGCTTCGCGACCGCTATCTGATCCAGGACCTGTTCCGGGAGGGCGAGTGCGTCCTGAACTATACCCATGCCGACCGCTTCGTCATCGGCGGCGTGCTGGTCGGCGCGGGCGCAGTGGCGCTTCCGGCGCAGACCGAGCCGCCCTCGGCGGCCGGCCACCCCTTCCTCGAGCGGCGCGAGCTCGCCATCGTCAATGTCGGCCGCACCGCCGGCACCGTCACCGTCGACGGCGAGGCGTTCGAGCTCGGCAACAAGGACTGCCTCTACGTCACCATGGGCGCGAAGGACGTGAGCTTCGCCGGCGCCGGCGCCAAATTCTACCTCGCCTCCTGTCCCGCCCACAAAGCCTTCCGGACCCGCAAGCTGGAGATCGCCCAGGCCAATGCGCTGGAGCGCGGAAGCCTCGAGGAATCGAACGAGCGCACCATCTACCAGCTCGTCATCCCCGGCGTGTGCGACAGCGCCCAGCTCGTCATGGGCCTCACCGTGCTGAAGCCGGGCAGCGTCTGGAACACGATGCCGCCGCACATCCACGAGCGGCGAAGCGAGATCTATTTCTACTTCGAGCTCGACGGCGAGAGCGACCGGGTCTTCCATTACATGGGCGAGGGCGAGGCGATGCGGCACATCGTCATCGCCAATGACGAGGCGGTGATCAGCCCGCCCTGGTCGATCCACATGGGCTCGGGCACCCGGGCCTATGCCTTCATCTGGGCGATGGCCGGCGAGAATCAGGATTATACCGACATGACCGTCCTCGACATCTGCCAGCTGCAGTGATCCCTCCCCTCCCTGCACGCAGGGAGGGGCCGGGGGTGGGTGCGCCTCCGGAAAGGGTAGCGCCCTTCATTGACGTACCCACCCCTAACCCCTCCCTGCGCGCAGGGAGGGGAATTATGGAGCCAGAATGACCAACCCCTTCGACCTCACCGGCCGGGTCGCCATCGTCACCGGCGCCAATACCGGCATCGGCCAGGGCATCGCCGTGGCGCTCGCCGAGGCGGGCGCGGACGTCGCGCTGGTCGGGCGTTCCAGCGCCGACGAGACCGCGGGGCTCGTCCGAGCCGCGGGTCGCCGCGCCGCGCTCGTCGCCGCCGATCTCGCCACCATCGCCCCGGTCCGGGACGTCGTCGAGCAGACTCTCGCCGAGCTCGGCGGCCTCGACATCCTGGTCAACAATGCGGGGATCATCCGCCGCGCCGACGCGGTCGATTTCAGCGAGGCGGATTGGGACGCGGTGATCGACACCAACCTCAAATCACTCTTCTTCCTTTGCCAGGCGGCGGGCCGGCACATGATCGGACAGGGGCGCGGCAAGATAATCAACATCGCCTCGATGCTGAGCTTTCAGGGCGGGATAAGGGTGCCGAGCTACACCGCCTCCAAGTCCGGCGTGGCGGGGCTGACGAAGCTGCTCGCCTGCGAATGGGCGGCGAAGGGGATCAACGTCAACGCGATCGCGCCGGGCTATATCGCGACCAACAACACCGCCGCGCTTCAGGCCGACGAGACCCGCAATCGCCAGATCCTCGAACGCATCCCCGCCGCCCGCTGGGGCGATCCGTCGGACCTCGGCGGCGCCGCCGTGTTTCTCGCCTCGTCCGCGTCCGACTATGTCAACGGCCACATCCTCGCCGTCGACGGCGGCTGGCTGGCGCGATGAGCTTGTCATCCTTAATTCCTCCCCGAGATTTCTCGGGGAGGGGGACCGCGCGAAGCGCGGTGGAGGGGTTCCACGGGAGTAAGGAAAGAACCCCTCCACCATGCTTCGCATGGTCCCCCTCCCCGGCTAATGCCGGGGAGGACTTAGGGAGAATGGAATGAACGGCACCATCGCCTGCTTCGGGGAGATCCTCCTGCGCATGACCGCGCCGGGGCGCGAGCTCATGCTTCAGAAGCCGCATCTCGACGTCTATGTCGCCGGCGCCGAGGCCAATGTCGCGGTGGCGCTCTCGAACCTCGGCCACGCGGTAAAGATGGTGACCTGCCTGCCCGCCAATGCGCTCGGCGAGGCCGCGCTTCGCGAGGTCCGCCGCCACGGCGTCAACGTCTCCGGAGTCGCTCGAACGCCCGGGCGGATGGGTCTCTATTTCCTAACCCAGGGCGCCGGCCTGCGCGCCTCGGAGATATTCTACGACCGGCAGGACAGCAGCTTCGCCCGCACCGCCGCCGGCGATTTCGACTGGGACTCCCTGCTCGGCGGGGTCTCACTATTGCACCTGTCCGGGATCACTCCGGCGCTCGGGCCGCGCTCGGCCGAAGCGGCGGTCGCGGCGGCCGAAGCGGCCGGCCGGCTCGGCATCCCCATTTCGTTCGACGGCAATTACCGGGCGCAATTGTGGGAGGCGTGGGACAGCGATCCGAAGGCGATCCTCACCCGCCTGGTCTCGAAGGCCGAAATATTGTTCGGCAACCATCGCGACATCTCGCTCCTGCTCGGCGCGAAGTTCGGCGGCGAGGGCCCGGACCGGCGCCGCGAAGCCGCCGAGGCGGCCTTCGGCGCCTTCCCGAATTTGAAGATGATCGCGTCCACCGCGCGCCACGTCGACGATGCCGACCGCCACCGGATCGCCGCCCGGATCGACACGCCCGACGGCGCCGCCCAGACCGAGGAAGTGATCGTCGCCGGCATCGTCGACCGGATCGGCGCCGGCGACTCCTTCGCCGCCGGCATCCTGCACGGCGTTCGCACCGGCCGCGACCTCGAGTGGACGGTGCGCTCGGGCCTCGCCTTGACCTGCCTCAAGCATTCGCTGCCCGGCGATTTCAGCCTGTTCGGAACGCGCGACATCGACGCGTTCATGGCCGGCGGCCTCGACGTCCGGCGATGATCAGCCGGCGCCTGTTCCTCGCCGGCGGCGGGGCGCTGGCGGCGGCGCCCGCCTTCGCTCAGGGCGATCCGACCGTCGCCACCAGCCTTGGGCCGGTCCGGGGCGTTCGCGAGGGCGGCCTCTCGGTCTTTCGCGGCATTCGCTACGGCATCGCCGAACGCTTCCGGGCCCCGAGGCCGCCGGCCCGGAGCCGGGAGCCGGTCGCGGCAACCACGTTCGGCCCTTCCGCTCCGCAGCGGGGCGATCGCTACCGGCCGGCCGGCGAGGATTGCCTGTTCCTCAACGTCTGGACTCCCGAGGTGGCGGCCGGATCACCGGCAAGCAGCCGCGCCCCGCGCGCCCGCTTGCCGGTGATGGTCTATTTCCACGGCGGCGCCTATTCCACCGGCTCGGTGGCCGATCCGCTCAACGACGGGCGATTCCTGGCGAATGACGGCGATTGCGTCACCGTCACCGTCAACCACCGCCTCAACGCCTTGGGCTATCTCTACCTCGCCCGGCTCGATCCGCGCTTCCCCGACAGCGGCAACGCCGGCCAGCTCGACCTCATCCTCGCCCTCCAGTGGATCCGCGACAACATCGCCGGCTTCGGCGGCGATCCAAGGCGGATCCTCGTCTTCGGCCAGTCGGGAGGCGGCGCCAAGATCGCCACCTTGATGGGCATGCCGGCGGCGAAAGGCCTGTTCCACCGCGCGATCACGATGAGCGGCCAGCAGGTCACCGCCTCGGGCCCGCTCAACGCCACCGCCCGCGCCAGGGCCTATCTCGAGGCGCTGAAGCTGGGCTCGGCCGGCGAGTTGCTGGCCCTGCCCGCCGAGCGGCTGGTGGAGGGCCTCGCCGCGACCGATCCGATCCTCGGCGGGGGCGTCTATATGGGCCCGGTGCTCGACATGAAGTGGCTGACCCGCCACCCTTTCTGGCCCGACGCCAATCCGCAGTCCAACGCCATCCCGATGATGCTCGGCAACACGCGCGACGAAACCAGGGCGTTCATCGATCCCGACGGCGAGAAGGTGCGCACCCTAAACTGGGACAATATCGCGGAGCGGATGGCGCCGGAGCTTCGAATCGACCTCCACCCCGAGTGGATCGTCTCGCAATATCGAAGCCGCTTCCCCGGCTGGACTCCCGAGCGGGTCTTCTACGCCGCGACCACGGCCGGGCGGAGCTGGCCCGGGCAGGTGATCGAGGCCGACGCAAGGGCGAGCGCTGGAGCGCCGACCTGGGTCTATCAGGTCGACTTCCAGTCGCCGACCCAGCCCCGCCGGGGCGCGCCGCACACGATGGACATCGCTCTGGCCTTCGGAACGCTCGACGCCGAGGGCTCCTATGCCGGCACGGGGCCCCAGGCCCGGGCGCTGAGCGCGGCGATGATGAAGGCCTTCACCGCCTTCGCCCGCAAGGGCGATCCCAACGGCGGCGGGGTCCCGGCCTGGCCGGCCTACCGGCTGCCGGAGCGCTCGACCATGGTCTGGGACGGGCGCAGCAGAGCCGTCTCCGACCCTCGGCGGTGGGAGCGCGAGCTGTTCGCGCGGGCGCCATACATCCAGCCCGGCACGTAAGGAACTTGACAGGCCCGCGTGTCCGGGGCAGACGAATGACACCGGTTACTTAAGACGCCGGGAGGGGCGACTTCGCAGCCATAGCGAAGCGGTCCGGAGAGAGGATCAAGGCGCGTCCGCGCGCTCCCAACCTCCCGAATCGCGGCCTGCGCCGCCACCTTCGCACCGGCTTTAGACACCGGTGTCATAATATGGGGCGGGCGCTGGCCCATCGAACAGGGAGGTTCATCGTCATGGTTTCGGATCGGCTTTTCGGACGGGCTCAGGCCTTGCGGCACATCTTGGGCGCCGTTTCCGTGCTCGCCCTCGCCGCCCCCGCTTACGCCCAGGACGCCGAGCCGCCGGCGGCCGAAGCCGAGACGCAAGACGAGGCGGAAGCCGCCGTTCCCGAGCCGGAAACCGGCGGCCAGACCGTCGCCTCCGACGAAGGCACCACCACCGAAGACATCGTCGTCACCGGCTTCCGGCGTTCGCTCCAGTCCGCGCTCAACGTGAAGCGCCAGTCCGTCTCCGCGGTCGACGCCATCGTCGCCGAGGACATCGCCAAATTCCCCGACCAGAATCTCGCCGAATCGCTGCAGCGCATTCCCGGCATCTCGATCCAGCGCGACGGCGGCGAAGGCCGCGCGATCACGGTGCGCGGCCTCAGCGCCCAGTTCACCCGGGTCCGCGTCAACGGCCTGGAGACGGTCGCCACTTCGACCGACGGCGCCAGCGCCAATCGCGACCGCGCCTTCGATTTCAACGTCTTCGCCTCCGAGCTGTTCAACTCGATCGTCGTCCACAAGACCGCCGAAGCGTCGCTCGACGAGGGTTCGCTCGGCGCCGTCGTCGATCTCAACACCGGCAACCCGCTCGGCGGCAAGCGCGGCTTCACGCTCGTCGGCTCGGTCCAGGCTTCCTACAACGATCTCAGCAAGAATGTCGGGCCGCGAGTCGCGGGCCTGCTCTCGTGGAAATCGATGGACGGCACGTTCGGCGTGGCCGTCTCCGCCGCCTATCAGAAGACCGACACGCTGGAACTCGGTAACAACACGGTGCGCTGGGCGCAGGCTCGGTTCGATTCCGTCGCCGGCACGCCCTGCTTCTACACCACCGCCACCAGCGCCGTCCGGGCCTCGAACGCCGGCGGCGTGTACCGCCCGAGCACCGCCTGCGACTCGGTCGCCCTCGCCTTCCACCCGCGAATCCCGCGCTACGGCGAGATCGGCCATGACCGCGAGCGGCTGGGCGTGACCGGAAGCGTGCAATGGGAGCCGAGCGATTCCACCAAGGTCTCGCTCGACGGCCTCTATTCGACCTTCAAGGAAGTGCGCGAGGAGAAGTGGGCGGAGGTCCTGTTCCGCTCCAACGAGCGCTCGATCGACGTCGTCAACTATCAGATCGACCCGGCGACCAACAATCTCGTCAGCGGCACGTTCAACGACGCCTGGGTCCGCACCGAACATTATCTGCGTCGCTCGAAGACCGAATTCTACCAGCTCGGAGCGACCTGGGACCAGGACGTCACCGACAAGTTCCGGTTCACCCTGCTCGGGGGCTTCTCCCAGTCCGAGGCGAGCATCCCCGTCGAAACCACGCTCGTCTTCGACGACCGCGACGCCCAGGGCTATCATTACGATTACACCGATTCCCGTCGTCCGGTGCTCAGCTTCGGCACCAGCGTCACCGACCCCGCCGTCTTTCAGCTCGCCGAGATCCGCGACCGCCCCTCCGATACGGTCAACAAGTTCCGGACCGCCCAGCTGCGCACCGAATATGACGTGGCGGAAGGATTCAGGGTCAAGCTGGGCGGAGTCTATCGCCGCTTCAGCTTCGACACCGCGGGCTTCACTCGCGACACCATCGTCTGCGGCAATGGCGGCAAGGACAATGTGCTTGGCACGATCACCTGCTCGCCGACCTCCGCTTTCGGCCCGACTGCTGTCTACGGCTTCCCGGTCACGGCGGCCCTCGGCGAGCTGTTCAATCTCGGCAAGGCCGGCCAGCCGGCCGGGACGACGAGCAGCTGGCTGATCCCCAATCTCGAAACCGGAACCGCCTTCACCGGCCTGTACAACCGTACCCCCGCCATCGACGCCGGCAACACCCGTGGCGTGGTCGAGCGGGTCAAGGGCGGCTATCTCCAGGTCGACGTCGAGGGTACCCTGCTCGGTCTCCGTTACGCCGCCAATGCCGGCATGCGTTACGTCCGCACCGACCAGACCTCGACCGGCCTGACCAGCGGCGCCCTGGCGGTCGTAGAGCGTAGTTACGACGACTGGCTTCCGGCCGTGAACATCGCGCTCTTCCCGGCGGAGAATTTCATTATCCGAATGGCCGCGGCCGACGTCATCACCCGCCCGACGCTGGGCCAATTGACTCCTGGCGGCTCGGTCGACGGTTTCAACTACCGGGTCAATTACGGCAATCCGTTCCTCGATCCGTTCCGGTCCACCGCCTACGATCTCGCCTTCGAATGGTATTTCCGGCCTCAGTCGATCTTCTCGGTCGCCTTCTTCAAGAAGGACATCGCCAGCTTCCCCGTGGGCCAGACCCGTTCCGGCAGCTTCGCTTCGACCGGACTGCCCCTCTCGGTCATTCCGCCGAGCTCGCCCGCCGCGATCAACCCGGAAGGGCAATTGTGGACCATCACCAGCATCGGCAACGGTAGCGGCGCGAGCCTCAAAGGCGTCGAAGTTTCGTTGCAGGCGCCCTTCACCTTCCTCCCGGGCTTTCTTTCCAACTTCGGCGGAATCGTGAACGGCACTCTGATCGACTCGAGCGCGGACTATAATGTCGCCGGCCCGACGACCGTCACCTGCGCTCCGCCGAACTGCGCCTTCGGCCCCAACGTCCCCGCGATCCGCGAAGGCACTTTGTTCGGCCTGTCGAAAAAGGCGTTCAACGCGACGCTCTATTATGAGGACGACGTGTTCAGCGCCCGCGTCTCGGGGAGCTACCGGAGCCGCTTCGCCGACGCCAACAGCGGCACCGGCAACGTCTACGAGGGATATAACTCGACCTGGAACCTCGACGCCTCGGTCCGCTACAAGATCAACTCGAAGCTCGAGCTGTCGCTCGAAGGCGTCAACCTGCTCGACACCTATCGCGACCGCTGGACCGACGTCGATGCGAACCGCAATTACGAATATAACCATTTCGGCCGCACGATCCTGTTCGGCGCCCGGGTGAAGATGTAGCCGAAGCGTCCATGAAGATTGACCGCCGCACCGCGCTCAAGGGGGGCCTGGCGAGCGGGGCGGCGGTCCTTTTTCCAGGGTCGCTCCTCGCCCAGGACGGCCGCGCCGCCTGGGGCAAGGGCTTCGAGGGCCAGCGCAAGGCGGACCTCGGCGACGGGACCTTCCTCAACCCGATCGTCGCCGGCGACCATCCCGATCCGACCATCCTCAGGGACGGCCCGGATTATTACATGACTTTCTCGACCTTCGATTCCTATCCCGGCCTCGTCATCTGGCACAGCCGGGACCTGGTGAACTGGCGGCCGGTCACCGCCGCCCTCACCCGCAACATCGGCTCGGTCTGGGCGCCGGAGCTGATCAGGCACAAGGGCCGCTATTTCCTCTACATTCCGGTGAAGGCGTCGCCCAACACCTCCTACGTCATCTGGGCGGACCGGATCGAAGGGCCGTGGAGCGACCCGATCGACCTTCAACTGCCCAACCATATCGATCCCGGCCATGCCGTCGGCGAGGACGGCTCGCGCTGGCTGTTCCTGTCCGGCGGCGACCGGGTCCGGCTCTCCGACGACGGCCTGAAGCGGATCGGCGAGCCCGAGCATGTCTACGATCCGTGGCGCTATCCGTCCGACTGGGTCGTCGAGGGCTTCTCGCCCGAAGGCCCGAAGATCACCCGCCACGGCGGCTACTTCTATTTGATAACGGCGGTCGGCGGCACCGCCGGGCCGCCGACCGGCCATATGGTGATCGCGGCGCGCTCCCGCTCGATCCACGGCCCGTGGGAGAATTGCCCGCACAACCCGCTGGTGCGCACCGCCGGCCCGGACGAGCGCTGGTGGTCACGGGGCCATGCCACCCTCGTCGAGGGCCCGGCCGGCGACTGGTGGACCGTCTATCACGGCTATGAGAAAGGCTATTGGACGCTCGGCCGCCAGACCCTTCTCGACCGCATCGAATGGACCGCGGACGGCTGGTTCAAAATGACCGGCGGCGACCTGTCGAAGCCGCTCGCCAAGCCCAGAGGCGGCCGCGCCGTCCCGCACGGCCTGCCCCTGTCGGACGATTTCTCGGCCCTCGCGCTCGGCCGCAAGTGGAACTTCTTCAAGCCGGCGCCCGACGAGCGCTCGCGCGCCCGGGTGCAAGGGAACAGGCTTTTGCTGAAGGCGCGCGGCAAGGCGCCGTCCGATTCCTCGCCTCTGCTGCTCATCGCCGGCGATCAGGCCTACCGGTTCGAGGCGGACGTGGAGATCGATCCGGGCGGAACCGCCGGCCTCATCCTCTTCTACGACGAGCGCCTCTATTGCGGATTGGGCTTCGACGAGTCTCGCTTCGTCACCCACCAATATGGCATCGAGCGCGGCCGCCCGGCCAATCCGCACGGGCGCAAGATGCGGATTAGGGTGACCAACGACCGCCATATCGTCACCTACGACACGAGCGGCGATGGGGGCCGGACCTGGATCCGCTTCGACCGCGGCATGGAGGTTTCGGGCTATCACCACAATGTCCGCGGCGGCTTCCTGATGCTCCGGCCCGGCCTCTATTCCGCGGGCCAGGGCGAGGCGCGCTTCGCCAACTTCGCGTTCCGGGCGCTGGCATGACGATCGACCGCCGCATGGCCCTGCTGGGCGGCCTCGCCCTCGGCCTGGCCGGGAGCGCCTCCGCGCAGACCCGGCCGCCGGCGACTCCGGACTCCCCCCATCTGACCTCGCCGGAGCCGACCGAGACCATCGACCTGTGGCCGGGCGGCGCTCCCGGCGCCCCCGCGAAGCTGCCGGTCGAGACGGTCAAGGAGCGCAGCACGGACCCGGCCTTTAACGACCGCTACGTCTTCGGGATCAGCCGCCCCCGAATGGCGGTGTTCAGGCCCGCCCGCCCGAATGGCGCTGCGGTCCTGATCACGCCGGGCGGCGGCTACAATTGGGTGGTGATCGACAAGGAAGGCTATGAGATGGCGCGGTGGCTCGCCGCCCGCGGAATCACCGCCTTCGTTCTCTTCTACCGCCTCCCCCACGAAGGCTGGACGTCCGGTCCGGACACGCCGCTGGCCGATGCCCAGCGCGCGATGCGGCTGATCCGCCACCGCGCCTCCCGCTACGGCATCGACCCGAAGCGTATCTGCGCGATGGGCTTCTCGGCCGGCGGCCATCTCTGCGCCGACCTGATGACCCGCTTCGGCGCCAGGGTCTACGCCCCGGTCGACGCCGCCGACCGGCTCTCCGCCCGGCCCGATCTGGCCGCGCCCATCTACCCGGTCGTGTCGATGAGGCTGCCGGTCGCCCATGCCGGCTCGCGCCGGAATCTGGTCGGCGAAAACGCCTCGGCCGCGCTCGAGCGCGCGCATTCGCCCCACCTCAACGTGCCCGCCGACGCGCCTCCCGTCTTCCTCCTCCACGCCGAGGACGATGCGTCCGTGCCGATCGAGAACAGCCTGCTTCTCCGAGCCGCCTTGCTGACGCGGAAAGTGCCGGTCGAGACCCATTTGTTCGCCGACGGCGGCCACGGCTTCGGCCTTCGTCTGGCGCGCGGAAAGACGGTAGAAGGCTGGGAGGAGATTTTTTTCGCCTGGGCCCGCAAGAAGGGATTGTTCGCGTGAAAAGACTGGCCGCCGCCTTGCTCCTCCTGATCGGGCTCGCCGCCCCCGCTTTCGCCCAGAGCCGGGCCGAGATCGAGCGGACGATGAAGCGGGCCACCCTGTTCATGGTCGAGAAGGCGTCGACCAAGGGCGGCTACGTCTGGTCCTATCTTCCCGACATGTCGCGCCGCTGGGGCGAAATCGAGGCCAAGCCGAGCATGATCTGGGTGCAACCGCCCGGAACCGCGACGATGGGCCACCTCTTCCTCGACGCCTATCACGCCACCGGCGACGAATATTATTATGCCGCCGCGGAGAAGGTCGGCGGAGCCCTCATCTGGGGCCAGCACCGGAGCGGCGGCTGGAATTATTTCATCGATTTCGCCGGTCCGTCCTCGACGAAGCATTGGTACGAGACGGTCGGCCGGAACGCGTGGCGCATGGAGGAATTCCAGCATTATGCCGACAATGCCACGTTCGACGACATGGGCACGTCGGAAAGCGCCCAGTTCCTGCTTCGCCTCTATCTCGAGAAAAGGGACCCGAAATACCGGCCGGCGCTCGAGCGCGCGGTCGGCTTCGTGCTCGACAGCCAATATCCGAGCGGCGGCTGGCCGCAGCGCTGGCCCTACGATCCCAACTATCCGGACTATCAAAGCTACGTCACCTTCAACGACGACGTCGCGGCCGAGAACGTCAAATTCCTGACCCTGGTCTATCAGCATCTCGGCGACACGAGGGCGCTCGCCGCCATCCATCGCGGCATGAACATCTATCTGCTCACCCAGCAGGGCGCTCCCCAGGCCGGCTGGGCGCTCCAATATACGCTCGACCTCAAGCCCGCCGCGGCCCGGACCTACGAGCCCAATGCGCTTCATACCGGAACCACCGGCTCGAATGTCGAGCAACTGATGAATTTCTACCGGATGACCGGCGACCGCCGCTTCCTCGCCCGGATCCCCGAAGCCCTGGCCTGGCTCGACTCGGTGCGCCTGCCCGAGCCGCGCCAGGGCCGGTCCTTCCCGACCTTCGTCGAGATCGGCAGCAACCGGCCGATCTACGTCCACCGCCGCGGCTCGAACGTCGTCAACGGCGAATATTATTGGGACTACAGCCCCGAGGCGACGCTCGGCCATTATTCCGCCTTCCGCAACGTCGACGTGGCGAAGCTTCGCCGGGATTATGAGGCGCTGCTCAAGACGTCGCCCGCCGAGCTTGCGAGGAATTCGCCCCTGCTGGCGCCGGATCCGGACCCCCTGCCCCGCTATTTCGTCAGCGGCGGAATGGTCGGCTCAGACCTCAATGCGGGCGCCGTCACCGCGAGCCCGAGCGCGCTGATCC
>JBEVDE010000415.1:0-9115 GCA_040514175.1 Allosphingosinicella sp.
GCTGCACAACAGTTATCCCGGCCTGATGCTGCCCGGCCTTGTCGCCCCGTTTGGGGTGTTCTTCATGACCCAGTATTTCCGCGCCATCCCGCGCGATCTCGACGAGGCCGCTTTGCTCGATGGCGCCTCGCGCTTCCGCATCTTCTGGAGCGTGCTGCTGCCGCTGACCATTCCGGCGCAGGCGACATTGGGCGTCTTCACCTTCCTCGGCGCCTGGAACGATTATTGGTGGCCGCTCATCTCGGCGACCCGTTCGGACATGTACACGCTCACCGTCGGCCTCGCCGCGGCGCAGATGAACTATGCGCAGACGTCGGGTCTCGGCTTCCTGATGGCGCAGGCGGTGTTCGCCTCGATCCCGATCTTCATCGTCTACATCGTCTTCCAGAAGCAGATCGTCAGCGCGATGGCGGGGACGGCGGTGAGGTGAGGGGGGGCTGGCGATTCCTGCTCCTCTCCCGTCCTTACGGGAGAGGAGGGGCCCAAGCCGAAGGCTTGGGAGGTGAGGGTCTGTGCCGCAGACTCAGCAAGACCCTCACCTCCCACCGCTTCGCGGCGGGCCCCTCCTCTCCCGCGAAGTGCGGGAGAGGGGCAAAATGGACCCTCCTCCTCCCAATCGCTTTGGCCCTCGCCGGCTGCGGGCAGGGGGACGGCAAGACCCATATCTATCTGCAGCGCTTCTTCGGCGAGTGCGGAGCCGAATATGGCGCGAGCGCCGACGTCGCCAGGGCCGAGGGCGAGTGCGGGATCATGACCTCGATGATCAACCGCTTCAACGCGCTCAATCCCGACCTTCGGGTCGACGTCAACGTCGTCGCCTGGCCGGGCTATCCGCAGCTCACCGCGCAGATGGCGGCGCGCGATCCGCCCGATCTCGTCACCATGCACGCCGGCGTAATCTCCGATTATGCGGCCAAGGGGCTGCTCGAGCCGGTCGAGCCCTATCTGGCGCGGGCCGGGATCGGCGCGGACAGCTTCACCGAGGCGAGCCGGCTGGGCGTGACGATGGCGGGCAGGATCTACGGCCTCCCCTGGGACACGCATGGCGGCCTGTGGCACGTCAACACCGCCTTGTTCGCCAAAGCCGGGCTGATGCGCGGCGGCAGGCCGGTCCTTCCGACCTCGCCCGAGGAGCTGATCGCCCAGGCGCGGCAATTCCAGGCGCGGACCGGCAAGCCCTATCTCATCCAGAGCAACGTCGGCGATCCGGCCTATGCCGCGCGCAACCAATATACCTACATGATGGCGCAGGGCGCCCAACTCTTCCCCGACGACCGGCATATAAGGCTCGACACGCCGGCGGGCCGGCGGGTCGCGGCTTTCTTCCGGCGGATTAATGCGGAGCGGCTCGGCACCCAGGACATGGACACGCCGGCGGCGATCGCCGCCTTCGTGAACGGCGAGGGCGGAGTCTATCCGACCGGCACCTGGATGATCGGCTCCTTCCAGAAGGAGGCGACGACCGCGGGCCGGCCGCTTCGCGGCAGCTACGCCGTCTTCCCCTATCCCCGGCTGTGGGGCGAGCGGCTCGAGTTCGTCGGCGGCCATGCCTGGGCGGTGCCGGCGCGCGAGCGGAGCGCGAAGCAGAAGGACGCCATCGCCCGCTTCTTCGGATTCATGGCCGAGCATAATTTCGACTGGGCGCGCACCGGCCATATCCCGGCCTTCAAGGCGGTGCTCGCCGACCCGAAGTTCAAGGCCTTGCCGCACCGCTCCGACATCGCTTTGCTCGGCGAGATCGGCCGGCCCCTCCCCAGCCGGGTCCGCCGCCAGGCCGCGATCGAAGGCCTGGTCGGCGAGGAAATGGCGGCGGCGGCGACCGGGCAGAAGCCGGTGGACCGGGCCCTGAGGGACGCCGACCGGCGGGTGAACGAGCTGCTCGGCGAGCTGGAGTGAGGGACCCCGAAATCCCGCTCATACCTTAATTTTGAATAGCTTTGCGTGGCGGATAGAGTGGCGGCCGACCTTTCATTCGCCAACGACAATAACTATTATCAAGGGAGGAAAGAGAGGACGTGGACATGGCCAGCAGCGTGAACCTGGGCGAGCAGCTCGAGGCGTTCATCACCCAGGCCGTGAAGAATGGCCGCTACGGGTCACGCAGCGAGGTGCTGCGCGAGGGCGTTAGGCTGGTGCAGGAACGCGAGGCGAAATGGGCGCGGTTCGAAGCTGAAATTCAGAAGGGCATAGACGACGCCGATGCCGGGCGAACAGAAGATGCCGACATCGTCTTCAAGCGGCTGATCGATAAATATGAGGCGATGGCGGAGAAGAAGCGCGCGTGAAGGTCAACCTTACCGGCCGTGCGCAGAAGGATCTGGATGAGATCGTCGCCTGGATCGGAGCCGATCACCCGAAACGGGCCGTTTCCTTCGCCCAAGAGCTTTGGGGCAGATGTCAATCGCTGGCGTCGCGTCCCGAGCGCTTCCCGGTGTCGCGGTCGATTAGCGGAAGGCGAATTCGCAAGCTGAGCTACCGCGGCTATTTAATCTTCTATTTCGTCATGGAAGGCCATGTCGAGATCGCCCGCATCGTCCAGGGGTCACGCAACTGGGTCGCGCTGCTGGACGAAGGCTAGCGGCTGCGCGCGAGCCCTCTCGGCCCTTCAATAAATCTCAGTTCTCAGATCCACATGCTTCCTCGGTTTCGCGTCGAGGAACAGGCGCGGATGCGGCGCCTCGGCGACGGCGAGCCAGTAGGTGTGCTGCTCCCAATAGAGGCTCCGGTTCGAGCCGAAGAGGGACATGCGCAGGCGGCCGTTCCAGTCGATCCGGGCGGTCTCGCCGGAGCGCAGGGTGAAGAGCGGGGAGGGCAGGAAGGCCGGCCATTTGGTCCGGAGGCGATGTTCGGAAGGATTGGAGAGGCGGATGTCCGCCTCGTCCCGGCGGAGATGCCAGCCGAGCGGGGTGGCGCGCCAGGGCCGCGAATGCCGCCATTCCTCCTCGCTGACCGGACCCGCTTTCTGCCCGACGGCGAAATCCTCCTCGGGGACGGCATGGACTTCGTGGCGCCAGACCTCGCCTTCGGCCGGGAGCGCCGGCAGGGCATAGACTTCGTCCAGCCGCGGGCGGGGCCAGCGGGAATCGGCGCCGCGCGATTCCTTGGTCCAGCGCGACCAGATATGCTGGAGGATCAGCATCGTCTCCGGCGGGTCAGGCCCCGGCCGCAAGCCGCCGGTCGACCGCCGCGATCGCCGCCGCCACGGCCTCGTCCCGGTCCATCGAGCTCGTGTCGAGCAGCATTGCGTCCCTGGCGACGACCAGGGGCGCTGCGGCGCGATTGCTGTCGCGTTCGTCCCGGGCCCTTATGTCGAGGAGGACGTCCTCATAATGGACGGTGAGGCCCATCCGGGTCAGCTCGTCGAAGCGGCGGCGGGCGCGGACCTCGGGCGCGGCGGTGACGAAGAGCTTGGCGTCGGCCCCGGGGGCGATGATCGTGCCGATGTCGCGGCCGTCGAGGACGGCGCCGCCCTCCTGGCCCGCGAAGTCGCGCTGGCGCTCGGCGAGCGCGGCCCGGACCCTCGGATAGGCGGAGATGCGCGAGGCGATTCCGCCGGCGGCCTCGCTCTTCAATTCGGGATCGGCGAAATCCGTCTGCGAGAAATCGCAGGCGCGCGCGGCGGCGAACTCGCTGTCCGGATCGCCGCCGAAGCGAAGCAGGTTGAGCGCGACCGCGCGGTAGAGCAGGCCGGTGTCCATGTGGGGCAGGCCGTAGTGAAGGGCGAGCGCCTTGGCGATGGTGCCCTTGCCGCTCGCGGCGGGGCCGTCGACGGCGACGATCATGGCCAAAGGCTTTCGAGCATAGCGGCGAATCCCGGGAAGCTGGTGTCGGCGGCGTTCATGCCGGCGAGCGATACCGGCTGTTTGGAATGCATGCCAGCCGCGGCGAAGCGCATCGCGGCCCGGGGGTCGAGGCGCGGGCCGATCGCCGCTCGGCCGGGGACGCGAAGCGTTACGCGAACCGGGCCGGAGGCTCCAAACACCGCCGGCCGGGGCTCGCTCTTCGCCATCGGCCTTGGCTTTGACAGCGGGCATCCCATGTGGCAAGCGCGCCGCATCCGGTCGGAAGCGGCCGTCAATCCAATTTCTCAGTGGAGTAATTTCACCGATGGTGAAGCCTGAATGGGGCACCAAGCGCACTTGTCCCAAGTGCGGAACCCGCTTTTACGATCTCGGCAAGGAAGATCCGGTGACCTGCCTCGCCTGCGGAGTCGCCTGGGATCCGGAGCCCGTGCTCAAGTCCAAGCAGCCGCTGCCGTTCGACGCGCCCAAGAAGGAGGTCGTCGTCGACGAGAAAGAGGATGCCGATCTCGCCGCCGAGGATCTCGTCATCGACGAGGATGCCGAGGAGAATCCGGACGACGAGGTCGATCTGGGCGGCGACGACGATATCGGCGTGCCCGGGGCGGGGGACGACGACGAGGAGGTTTAACCGCCTTGCCAACTCGCGGCGCCGTCCCTAAATCCGGCGCCGCAGCCGCCCTCCCAGGGACGGCGAAAAAGGTTCGGGGCCGTAGCTCAGCTGGGAGAGCGCTGCAATGGCATTGCAGAGGTCAGGGGTTCGATCCCCCTCGGCTCCACCAGCCTTCGCCCTGCGGGCTTCGGCTGGCAAGCCAGCCGGGGCCAGCAGGGTGAAGGCTGCCCGCCGAAGCTCCGAAGGAGCGTAGGAGGGCTACCGGCGTATGAATTACGTCTACATCCTGCAAAGCCTCGGCTGTCCCGAACAATTCTACACGGGCCTGTGCAAGGACGTGCAGGCCCGGCTGCAGGCCCACAACGCCGGCCAGTCGCCACACACGGCCAAATTCAAGCCGTGGCGACTTCTTTCCTGTCACTGGTTCGAGCGAGCGGAAACCGCCGCCGCCTTCGAGCGCTATCTGAAAAGCGGCTCCGGCAGGGCCTTCGCCCTGAAGCGCCTTCGCTAGCGCGCCTCAGCCCGGACCCCTCACCACCGCGATCCGGGTTTTCGCGCCGATGCGGCTGATCGTCACCATGGCGCCGCGTTCGCCGTCGCGGGCGACCGAGATCAGGCCGCCGGTGGCGCCGGCGGTGTCGGCGCGGATCGGGATGCCGGCCTTGCGGAAATGCTCGCGGTAGAAGGCGGCGACCTCGTCCGGGCTGGCGCCGGTCTCGCTCGCCGTCGCATTGCCGGAGCGGCTGTCGGTTCCCGGCGCTCCGAGATTCGGGATCTCGACCGGAGTCGCGCCTGGGAAATCGGGCACGAGATCGGCGCGGGCGGCCTGCGTCCCGGCGCCGGGGGCTCGAGCGACGTCGGCGGGGGCGCTCTCGTCCGGCGCCCCGCTTTGCCCGCAGGCGCACAGCAATAAGGCGCCCAGCATCGTCGATCGTTTCATGACCGCCTCTCCCTTGAAATCCCGGTTCCGAAGTCGTCGCCCGGATGACCGGTGACACTATCCCTTTTCTCGCGCCGGGAGCAGCGGAAAGGCGGGTCGCCATTTTTCAGAGGATCACGAGCGACCTTGTCTCCGCGCCTCGCGAACCATGTTGATGGCGGTCCAGCAAAGACAGATTATCGCCGCGGTCGCCACCTTGGCCGGGAAGGCGCCGGCCGCGGCGCGAATTCCGTCGGACCACAAGTCGTAGACAATAGCGACGGTCAACACGATGGCGGACATCTCGAGGGGGTATGACCAAGGACGCCGGCGCATCGGCTTTCGATAATCCTATCCCGCATGTTCGCAAAGAGCGAAAGCAGGCGGCGGCTATCGTCAAGCCGGAGTGGCGGCGAATAAACAGGGACAGCCTATGTTTACGGACGGAGTCCTCTCCCGTCCGAGGCGGCGTTAAATATAAGCTGTCCCTGTTTTTTGCGGAATGACGGGTCAGGCCGTCACCGTCACGAGATGGCAGCCTTCCGCTTTCTCCTCGAAGGCGATCCTCACCTCGAGGAACTTGGCGATCACCTCCGCCCCTGTGCGGCTGTGCTGGGACGGCTTTACGGTGGTGAAGCTCCCGCCCCCCGCCAGAGCCATGGGGAGGAGGAGCTGGTCCTGGAGGTAGGGGCCGGCGGCCGCGCTCGAGGCAAGGTAGCCGGCCATGCGCTTGGCCGCCTGCTCGCCGACCGTCTGGGCGGGTACGCCGAGCTTGCCGAAGCCGCTGACCAGCTCGGTGACATGGTCGAACACCGCTTCGAGCATGAGGATGTTGCCCGGGCCCTGGCGCTCGGGGAGCTGCTCGATGCGGCGCGACTCCTCGGGCCAGCCGAGGATCTTCCCGACGGCCGCGAGCTCGCGCACGGCGATCTCGCCCGGAAGCGCGGCGACGAGGGCGCGGGCGCCGACCGAGCGGAGCTCGCCGCGCTCGAGAAGGTCGAGGCGGGCCAGCCTGGCGCAAGGCTCTATCCGGACCTCGATGCGGCCGCCGCCGGCCGGATAGAAGCCGGGCCGGACCAGCCTGGCCGAGACCCGCGGCCCCATCCGGTTGAGGATCGGCAGGAAGACCCGGTCGAGGAAGTCGAAGGGCGGCGCGTAGATATTGTGGGTGCCGCCCTCGAGCACGAGCGACGAGGGCGCGTCCGCAAGCATGAGCGGCGGAAGCACGGTCTGAAGGACGAGGCCGGTGCTCCCCGCCGTGCCGACGGCGAAGCGATGCTCGCCCGGCTTCACCTTGCCGGGAATGAAGCTGAGCTCGGACGCCCCCACCGCCAGCGCCTCGCATTCGCCGTCGCCGATCTCGCAGGCCGCCTCGACCGCGGTCATATGCTGGCGCATGACGCCGGGGCGCGAACGGTTGGCGCGGATCTTCTCGATCCGGAAGGGCTTGCCGGTGATGAGCGACAAGGAGAGCGCGGTGCGAAGCACCTGCCCTCCGCCTTCGCCCTCGGAGCCGTCGATGACGATCATTTCAAAAATCCTAAATCAGCTCGCGCCATTCGGTGGCGTCCGGGTTTGGTATGAAGACGTACGGGGTCCAGCAATCGGCGCGAAGCGTCCCCACCTGGGCGCCGCACCCGCAATTCTGATTGGGGCCGTTCGTCCCCGATTCCCCGCAACATCCGCCCAGCCGATTCCGCCGCTTGGTCATCCGCACCTTTTCGGTGAGGTCGTCGGGGTTGACCCAATATTGCGGCACGAACTCGAGGGGCGACGGTTGCTCGGAATAAGAGCGCTCGATCGGCTCGTAGGATTTGAACACCTCGCCGGGTGGCGTCAAAGGCTGCTGCTCGCGCCAGTCCGGCCTGGCCACCTTCGGGTCCTTACCGGAGCGAATCGCCAGCGCCGCCGTAAGCTGCGCGCCGCAGCCGTTGCAGAAGAGTGCCTTTCCCATGGGGTTATGGGCGTGAAGGGCGCTAGCCCTTCACGCACACCACCTGCTTCAGCGTGTGGACGATCTCGACCAAGTCCGACTGCGCGGCCATGACCGCCTCGATCGGCTTGTAGGCGGCCGGGGTCTCGTCGATCACGTCGGCGTCCTTGCGGCACTCCACGCCCTCGGTCGCGAGGATATGGTCGTCGAGCGTGAACGTCCTCTTGGCCTCGGTCCGGGACATGAGGCGTCCCGCGCCGTGGCTGCAGCTGTCGAACGATTCGGCGTTGCCGCGGCCGCGCACGATGAACGATTTCGCGCCCATCGAGCCGGGGATGATCCCCATCACGCCCTTGGCCGCGCGCACCGCTCCCTTGCGGGTGACGAGCACGTTCTCGCCGAAGTGGTTCTCCTTGCGGACGTAGTTATGGTGGCAGTTGATCGCCTCCAGCTCCGCCTCGAAGGGCCTGGCGATGACCGTCCGGATCGCCCGGATGACGTTGGTCATCATCGTCCGGCGGTTCAGCGCGGCGAAATCCTGAGCCCAGCCGACCGCCTCGACATAATCGTCGAAATGCTCGGTCCCTTCCGGGAAGTAAGCCAGGTTCTCGTCCGGCAGGTTGACGAACCATTTGCGCATGTCCTGCTTCGCCAGCTCGATGAAGAAGCTGCCGATCGCGTTGCCGACTCCGCGCGAGCCGGAATGGAGCATCACCCACACCTGGTCCGTCTCGTCGAGGCAGAGCTCGATGAAATGGTTGCCGGTGCCGAGCGTGCCGAGATGGACGAGGTTGTTCGTCTTCTCGAGCTTCGGATATTTGGCGGTGATGCGCTTGAACCGCTCGGCCAAGGTCGCCCAGGCGGCGGCGATCTCGGGCGGCGGGTCGCCCCAGCTGCCCTTGTCGCGCTTGCCCCGGCCGACGTCGCGGCCGTGCGGCACCGCCTGCTCGATCGCGGTCCGGATCCCCTCGAGAGTGTCGGGAAGGTCGGAGGCGTGGAGCGAGGTCCGCGCCGCCATCATTCCACAGCCGATGTCCACGCCCACGGCCGCGGGGATGACCGCGCCCTTGGTCGGAATGACCGAGCCCACCGTCGCGCCGATGCCGACGTGGACGTCGGGCATGACCGCCACATGCTTGAAGATGAACGGCATCCTCGCCGCGCGCGAGACCTGCTCGCGGGCCTTGGGGTCGACCGCGACTCCGCGGGTCCACATCTTGACCGGCGCTCCGCCCTCGACGGGCAAAAATTCGTAGCTCTGCTCGGCCATCGGGCCCTCCTGCGTTGGTCTGTCTAATTCATCCCGGTCCGGCGACAAGGATATGGTCAGGGCGGCTGGATTCGAACCAGCGGCCTCCGGCTTCCGAAGCCGGCACTCTGCGCGACTGAGCTACACCCTGATCCGGCATCCGGGGCGGCCGGCCCATTCCGGCCGCCCCTTCTTTCGCCGCTTTGCCGGACGGTTCGACGTCGCCCGGCACGATAAGAGGAGCAGGAGGCGTGCCAAAACACGTGGCGTGACCCGCTCGCCTGACTAAGAATTTGAAACGCAAGGAAAAGAAAATCTCCAAGAGCGAAATGGCCGAGGAGGCTGTTGGATTTTGGTACGATTATCTATCGACAGATATAGCATCTTAGACAATGGTATAAGAATGACCGACCGGTCTTCCCCTCTGCGCCATCGCGACACCGGCCTCGTCCTCGCCGCCCTGAGCGGCGAGATATGGGTGCGTTGCCCGCGCTGCGCGAAAGCGGCCTGCGTGCGGTACCGCAAGGACTGGACGACGATCCTGACCTGCGGATCCTGCGGATTGTCGGAGGAGAATCTATCGCCCTCTCCGGACGGTCTG
>JBEVDE010000033.1:0-5093 GCA_040514175.1 Allosphingosinicella sp.
CACTCAAAGTCTATCTCATGCTCGGCGGAAAGGGGCCGCTCGACAAGGCCGGCGTCGAATCCTGGATCCGTCGCGATTGGGCCCAGACGGTATACCCGGAGGCCGACAGCGAGGTCGAGCGGCGCGAACTGGGCCTGCACCTCAAGGCGCTGCTCGGCGACCGGAACATGGCGCGGGTCTGGGCGGGCGGAGCGGCACAGCTCAACGCTCCATTACTCGCCGAGGTCAGGATGGAGGTCCAGGCCATGTCGGTCGGCGAGCGCGCCTATGCGGTAATGCGCCAGCGGGCTGGCGCCGCCGGCGATGCCTGGGCGGTCGGCGATCTCCTTTCCGAAGGAGACGCGGCGGCCTTCGCCAATCCGAAGATCCTCCGGGCCATCGAGATTCCCTATTTCTTCCAGATCGAAGGTTATCGGAAAAGCTATCTCCTGGGACTGCCGCGAGTCCTTCAGGACGTGAAGCGGGATGCCTGGGTGCTTGGAACCGACGCCGAGGGAACGCGGGCGGAGTTCGGCGAGGTTCGGTCGACCCTCGCCGGCCTTTATGCCCGCGATTATATCCAGGCCTGGGAGAAAGTGGTCCAGGCCCTTCAGCCCGCCGACTATTTCAACGAACCGCTCGCTTATGGCGCCTTCACCAAGAGTCCGTCACCGCTCAAGCGCGTGCTGATGAAGGTCCGGGAGAATACGCGGTTCGAAGGCGGCGCGTCGGCCGTCGCCCGACGGGCGGTGACCCAGCGAATAACTCGCAGCCGGATGGGCACCTATGCGACGGATTTCCAGGCCGGCCGGGAAACCGGGCTCGACGCGGGCGGCCAGATCAGCTCCTATTTCGCGGAGCTTCACGAATATGTCGGCGACGGCCGCGGCCAGGCCCCGGTCGACGAGTTCGTCGCCGCGGTGAAGGAAGCTGCGCCGGCGCTTCGGGCGGCGCGGTCGCTCGGTGGCGGAGGCGGAGGCGAAGCGCTCCAGGCCTCGCTTGCGACGGCGATGGCCCGGGTGACCGCGGCCGCCGACGCAGCGCCGCAAATGATGCGAGGGTTCGTCGACGGAGCGAAGAGAGGTGGTTCGGCGGCCCAGCTCAGCACCGCCACGGGCGCCGTCAGCGAAGCCTATGCCAGGAACGTCCTCCCAGCATGCCAGGAGGCTGCCCAGGAGCGATACCCTTTTGTCCAAACCGCCAGCGTGGACGCCTCGATGCCGAATGTGCAGCAGGTGTTCGGAGCTGGCAGGCTGATCGAGGATTTTGTCGGCCAGCGCCTCGGCGGCCTCCTCGACACGAGCGGCCCGCTCTGGCGATGGAATTCGGAAAGCCCGCTGACCGCCGCCTTCAGCCAGGCGACCCCCGAAGCCTTCGCCCGGGCGAGGCAGCTGCGCGAGCTTCTGATCAGCGGCTTCGCGGTCAAGGTAAAGGTCGAGCAGATGGGTAGCCAGACCGACCTGGTCGAATTCTCCACCGGAGCCTCCGTCCAGCGCTTCGACCGCAACTCGCTCGGGCCCAAGCCGGTTTCCTGGTCGCCGATGGCGACACCCGAAGCCTATGTCGAGATGAAGCCGGCAGGTGGAGAAGGGGCGGGAGCCCGTCGAGTGGACGCCGACGGACAATGGGCCTTGTTCAAGCTGATCGAGAAGGCGGCGCGGGAGAAGAAGGGCGAAACAGGAATGAAGGCGACTTTTCGCGATGGCGAGCAATGGGTGACATTTGTCATCTCATGGCCCGATCGAAATCCATTCAGTCGCGACCTGTGGTCGTTTCGCTGCCCGCTTGCGCTGTGAGCCAGGCGATTCTTTTCGGAAAGCTGCCCGCGCACGGCGACTTCGTTTCGCGCGGGCTGTCGCCTTCGGAAAGGGAGTCGCTCGATGGCTGGCTTGCGGCCGAAGTGGCGGTCGCACGGGCCTCGCTTGAAGACGCGTTCGAGGAGGCCTTTGACGCCGCTCCCCCCTGGCGCTTCGCCTGGCGTGAGGAAGCCGGCGACGGCGAAGACTGGACGGCGGGGGCGCTTGCCTCTTCGGTCGATTCGGTCGGCCGCCGGTTTCCATTGCTGCTGGGTTGCCGCGGAATCGCGCCTTCTCAGGCCCTGGGCGCCGCCGAGCAATGCGAGGAAGCGATCTATGCGGCCCTCTCGGAAAGCTGGGACGCAGAAAGGCTGACTTCCGCGGCGTCGGTCCCTTCCTCGCCGGAGCAGGCCTGGGTTTCCGAAGATTGCTGGTGGGCCACGGACTGCGACGGCCGCGAGGCCGATCGTCTCGGGGGCCGGCGCCCGTTCAATCTGATATTGCACATACTCACCTGCGGCGAGGCTAGGACATGAGCATGCTGGCGCTTCGCCCGCAGAGCGGCGCACGGACTCACGAGGGGCGCGTTCGGCAGCTCAACGAGGACAGTTTCTGCGCCCGCGAGGAAATCGGCCTGTGGGCAATCGCCGACGGTATGGGCGGTCACGACAAAGGCGAGTGGGCGTCCGCGCTCATCATCGAGGAACTGGCCGGAATCGTCCTTCCCGAAGCGTTCGAAGCCTCGTGCAACGAAATTGCGGAGAGGATCCACCGCGCGAACCGGATCATCTTCGAGAAAGCTGAGGAACAAGCCACTCAGATAGGCTCGACGATCGTGGCTCTCTATGTACGCGAACGCCGGTTCGCGATCCTCTGGGTGGGTGACAGCCGCGCCTACCTTCTCCGCGGCGGCGTGCTCCATCAGCTCAGCCGCGACCACAGCCAGGTCCAGGAAATGGTCGATCGCGGACTGCTCAGGCCGGAGGAGGCGGAGAGCCACCCGATGAGCCACATACTGGCGCGGGCGGTGGGTGTCGCCGACACCCTTGAGGTCGACGTCGTCCAGGACGAGGTCGAGCCGGGGGATACTTTCTTGCTCTGCAGCGACGGACTCCATGGCTATGTGCCCGAATCCGAGATCGCCGCCGTGATGCATTCGCCGATCCCGGCAGACGCCGCCGGCCGGCTGGTCGATGCGACACTCGAGTGCGGTGCTCCGGACAACGTGACGGTGATCACGGTTCGATTCTCCGAACCTACCTTACTGGCGCTCGAGCCGGCAGAGACCAGATGAACAGAAACGGCGATCAGGACGGGCCACCGGGCCCGGATGACGAGCGGACCGCTTTCATTCCCGGCGGGCCGGTCCCGCCTGTGCCCGATAGCCAGGCTCCACCTCTCGACGGGTGCGATGGTGATCCGGCCGTTCCTTCGGACGATGACCCCGCCGGCATGGATGCACCTGTACCGGACACGCCGGAGGCGACCGAGATTCCGGATGCCCGGGGCCGGACCGAGGCGCCCCCCCTGTCCGACGGCGACGCGCCCGCCGGCGATTGGGCGGATCGGCCGGACGAAACGCGCTGGGCTCCGCTGCCGGAAGAATTCGCGAAGGCCCCCGTCCCACCCGGCGCGACGAGGGGCTACGGGCCGTCGCCCGCGCCCTCGTTTCCCGCGTCCGAAGATGTGGCGGTCCCTCGGACCCCGAGCCGCGGGATCCAGGTCGGCGACGTCCTCAATCATATCTTCGAGGTCAAGAGGTTCATCGCCCGGGGCGGCATGGGCGAGGTTTTCGAAGGCGCCAACGTCAATTCGGAGGAACGGGTCGCGATCAAGGTGATGCTGCCCGCTTTGGCCGCCGACCGGAACGTGATCTCGATGTTCCGCAAGGAGGCGCGAACGCTCACCCGGCTGCAGCACGAAGCGCTCGTCCAGTATCGCGTTCTTGCGCAGGAGCCCCAGCTCGGCGTGCTCTACATCGTTACCGAATATATTGATGGGGTGAGCCTGTCGGACGTGCTCTCGACGCTCTCGCCGAGCCCGGCGGAGCTCGAGGCGCTGCTCCGCAGGCTCGCCGGCGGGCTTCGCACGGCCCACATGCTGGGCGCGATCCACCGCGACATGTCGCCCGACAACGTCCTTCTCGAAGGCGGCCGGCTGGCGGCCGCCAAGATCATCGATTTCGGGATCGCGAAGAATCTCGACCCCGGCTCCGGGACCATCGTCGGTGACGGTTTCGCCGGCAAGCTCGGCTATGTCGCGCCGGAGCAGCTGGGCGATTTCGGGCGGGACATGGGGCCGTGGACAGATGTCTATAGCCTCGCGCTAGTCATCCTCGCGATCGCCAGGGGACGAGACGTTCAGATGGGCGGCTCCCTCGTCGATGCGGTCGACAAGCGTCGTTCCGGTCCGGACCTTTCCGCGGCGCCCGACCCGCTTCGCCCGGTGTTGGAGAAGATGCTTCGGCCAAACCCCGCCGAGCGGTTGCGCTCGATGGACGAAGTGCTTGAAGCGCTCGACCGTAGCGGAAAGGGCGCTTCGCCAGAGGCGGGCGCGCGCAAGGCAAAAGCGACGATCGGCTGGCCCCCGTCACGGCCGATCCAGATCGCGGCGGGAGCGGGCGCCGGCGGCTTGGCGCTGCTCGCGGGGATCATCTGGTTGTTCAGCAGCGACGCGCCGCCTGTTCCGCAAAGCGCTCCGAAAGCTCAGGTCGAGCCGGTTTCCCGCCCCGGGACTCCGGACGAGGCCCGCCGGGCAATCCAGGCCGTTCTTCCGTCGATCGACTGCAGCTGGCTCGACGTTTCGAGCCTCGAGGAAGCAGGAGGCCGGATCGCGGTCAGATTCACCGGCGTCGCGCGATCGCCGGCGCCTGCGCAGGCCGAGATTTCGCGAGCGCTGGCGAGCGCCGGATTTCCCGGCTCCGACCTCGATTTCGGCGATGTCGCGCAGAACGAATCGATGAACTGCAAGGCGCTTGATGCGCTCCGGCAGATCCGTGTTTTCCGGGGCAACCGGATTTCGGTTCCGAGCCGGACTTTCGAGATCAAACCTCAGCCGGATAATTCGCGATCATCCAAGGCGGTTATCGACCTTTCCATCGGCAATCCGAGCGAGGATCTGGCCGTTGTCGTATTGGACCCGTCCGGCGAATTCGCGCCTCTCATCCGCGGCCGCGCCATGTTGAACCAGTACGTGGCCGTATCACGCGAAGGGCAGCCCGTCGCCGCTCTCGGTAACGACCGTTTCGAGGTGCTCAGCTATCACGACCGCCCGGGCTGGACCGGCATTCTCCTCTTGACCGGAAGGGGACCGTTTGAC
>JBEVDE010000069.1:0-5806 GCA_040514175.1 Allosphingosinicella sp.
GCGCCGTCGCCGAAATAGGCGAGGCAGACGCCGCCGTCGCCGCGATATTTGTGGGCGAAGCCGAGGCCGGTGCCGAGGCTGACCTGGGCGCCGACGATGCCGTGGCCGCCGTAGAATTTATGCTCGACGCTGAACATGTGCATCGAGCCGCCCTTGCCTTTGGAGATGCCGGCGGCGCGCCCGGTCAGCTCGGCCAAGATCACGCGCGGATCGATGCCGTAGGCGAGCATGTGGCCGTGGTCGCGATAGCCGGTGATGACGCTGTCCTTGCCCGGCTCCATCGCCGACTGGAGGCCGACGGCGACCGCCTCCTGGCCGATATAGAGGTGGCAGAAGCCGCCGATCAGGCCGAGGCCGTAAAGCTGGCCGGCGCGCTCCTCGAAGCGGCGGATGAGCAGCATCTGGCGATAATATTCGAGCAGCTCGTCCTTGCCCGCCTCGTGACGCTTCGGCTCGGGCGGGCGTTCTCGGTTGGCGGTGGCCAATTGGGATGGGGGAGGCGGGGCGGAGGCGTCCGCCTTGTCGGCGCGCTTGGACGTTGCTGCCTTGGCCACTTTGGATCCTGCTGCTGTTCGAAGGGCGGCTCTATGGCGGCAAACGCGAGTGCGCGCAACTTGTGCCGAATGATCCTCCCCGTGCGTTCGCACGGGGAGGGGAACCAGGCGAAGCCTGGTGGAGGGGTAACTGGCATTGACGCGGGTTTTGGAGAGCGAGACGGCAAAGGCCGGCGCCCTCTACCCCTCCACCACACTTCGTGTGGTCCCCCTCCCCGTCTGGCGATGGGGAGGATGATCAATCGAGCGGGATCACCACCTCGTCGGGGCGGACCACGCCGAGCTCGCGCTTGACCGTCTCCTCGACCATGTCGGGATCGGCGCCGCGCGGGTCGAGCAAGGCGGAACGGTGGGCCAGGCGCATCTTTTCGGCGTTCAATTCGGCGAGCTGGACGAGCCGCTCGGCCTTCTGGCGGCGGTAATCGCCCCAGCTCAGGATGCCGTTGGCGCCGCCGATCGCATAGCCCAGGAAATTGGCGATAATGAGGATCGCGAGGGCCGGAAGCGCCGCCCGCTTGATCGTCTCGAAAGTGTTCCGCCCCACCGCCTGCATGACAAAGTTAACAGAATCAGCAAAATCGCATGGAATCAAGCCTTTTGAGCCGATCGGCGAAATTTTGCAGGATGGATGGAGTCGGGCCGCCCGCTCAGTACGGCTCGTTGAAGCCCCGGTGCTTGCGGGTGTCGATGCCGATCGCCCAGGGCTTATGCCCGGTAAAGTCCCGATAGAGGCGGACGCAGGCATAAGCCTGGTCGGCGTCGGCGGCGGCGTCCTTCACGCTGATCGGCCAGACGGCAGCACAATCGGCCGTTGCGCAGAAGCAGGCGAACCAATCGGGCGTGGAGCCATTTTCGACATCCTCGCGGGACTGCCGGTTGCGGAAGAAAGCAGGTTCCAGCCCTGGCGCCGTGCGCAGGAAAGCGAATGGGCCGTCGGTGGTCAGGAAGCTCCGCCAGAGCGCAAGGCTGTTCGGATCCTTGCGTATCGTCCTGTTGTAGCCGTCGGCAAGGCCTGCCGCGGCGGCGGCATCGCCGGTCCTGACCGCTGCGACGAAGCGGCGCAAAGGTCGGAGCGCCTCCGACGGGGGCGCGCCGGCCTCGGTTGAAGTCATCAGGTCGCCGAACGCGAGCCGGGCCTTTTCCCCCGTCGCTCGGGGCATCGCCGCCGCCTTTCCGTACCGCACGACGACGTCGAGCAGCACGAGGCCGCCTCGATAGTGACAATAGCCGACCGACATGATGAGTTCGCCCGGATTCGATTGCGCCGCCGCCGCTTCGTAATCCCGGGCGCAATCGTGGACCCGCCCTGCAACCGAGACGCGCGTCGGGCGCCTCGGCTCGCCGCCGTCTTCGCGAAAATAGAGACCGAGCCAGCCGTCGTTCGGCCGATCTTCCTCGTCCGAAGCGCCGTAGCGGTAGGTGGCGGCGATATCCTGGTAGAAAGTGTTGCCGGTCGTGAAACCCTCGAGCCGCACGCACCGGTCGAACCACTTGTCCGGCGCCGCGGCCATCTCCCTGACCGTCGCCGGCTGCGCCTCTTCCAGCGTGCAGGTCTGCGGTGCGGCTGCGGCCAGGAGCGCGGCGAGCAACATCGCCTCTGTCTAGCGGAAAATCCCGCGCCCCGCATAGCGGGCCATCGAGCCCAGCTCCTCCTCGATCCGGATGAGCTGGTTGTACTTGGCGAGCCGGTCGGAGCGGGCGAGGCTGCCGGTCTTGATCTGTCCGCAATTGGTGGCGACGGCGAGGTCGGCGATGGTGGTGTCCTCGGTCTCGCCCGAGCGGTGCGACATGACCGAGGTGTAGCCGGCGCGGTGGGCCATCTCGACCGCTTCCAGGGTCTCGGTGAGGGTGCCGATCTGGTTGACCTTGATCAGGATCGAGTTGGCGAGGCCCTGCTCGATGCCCATGCCGAGCCGCTTCGGATTGGTGACGAAGAGATCGTCGCCGACCAGCTGGATCTCGCCGCCGATCGCGTCGGTGAGCGCCTTCCAGCCCTCGAGATCGTCCTCGGCCATGCCGTCCTCGATCGAAGCGATCGGATAGTCGCGGGCGAGAGCGGCGAGATAATCGGCATTCTCGGCCGGGGAGAACGTCTTGCCCTCCCCTTCCATATGGTAGGCGCCGTCGCGATAATATTCGGTCGCCGCGCAGTCGAGGGCGAGGACGACGTCGTCGCCGGGCTTGTAGCCGGCCTGCTCGACCGATTTCATGAGGAAATCCAGAGCGTCGCGCGCGGAGGCGAGATTGGGCGCGAAGCCGCCCTCGTCGCCGACGGCGGTCGACAGCCCGGCGTCGTGCAGATTCTTCTTCAGAGTGTGGAATATCTCCGAGCCGCAGCGCACCGCCTCGGCGAGGCTGACCGAGCCGACCGGCATCACCATGAATTCCTGGAAATCGATCGGATTGTCGGCATGGGCGCCGCCGTTCAATATGTTCATCATCGGCACCGGAAGGAGCTGCGCGGAAACGCCCCCGACATAACGGTAGAGCGGCAGGCCGCGCGCGTCGGCCGCCGCCTTGGCGACGGCGAGGCTGACCCCGAGGATGGCGTTGGCGCCGAGGCGGGACTTGTTCTCGGTTCCGTCGAGATCGATGAGCAGGGAGTCGATCTCCCCCTGGTCTTCGGCGTCCATGCCGGTGATCGCCTCGAAAATTTCGCCGCGGACCGCGTCGACCGCGTCGCACACGCCCTTGCCGAGATATTTGCCCTTGTCGCCGTCGCGCTTCTCGACCGCTTCGTGGGCGCCGGTGGAGGCGCCGGAGGGCACCGCCGCCCGGCCCATGCTGCCGTCCTCGAGCAAAACGTCCACTTCCACCGTCGGATTGCCGCGGCTGTCGAGGATCTGGCGGGCGTGCACGTCGAGGATGGCGGTCATTGTTACGGCCTCGTTCTGAACTATATGGGGCTGAGTGAGGCGCGGCTTATCGGCGCGGCGCGGGCGACGCAACTTTCGTCGCTGCGCGGCGGAACGTGAGGCACGGCTCGCCGTTCTCAAGGCAAAGCAACACCAAGTGGAGTAAAACCTATGCCTCCTCGCGACGACGAGCTTCCCGAAGGCACCGATCACATCATCAACGGCGCCATGGAAACCAAAGGCAGCGGCGGCGATGCGGCGGGCGGAGGCTCCAGCTCGGGCTTCATCGGCGCGTCCGGCGGCGACGGGACGGGCGGCACCGCCGCCTCAGGAGGAGGAACCGAAATGGCGACGACCAAAGGGACGAACGACGGCGCGGCCACCGTCGGCAACGACACGGGCGGCGCGGGCGGAGTCGGCGAGCAGCTCAAGGGCCAGATCTACAATCTCCGCGACCAGGCCGGCGGCAAGGTCCGCACCTTCGCCGAGGACGGCAAGAGCCGCGCGACCGACGTGCTCGAGGAGCTTTCGCGGGTGGTCGCCGACACCGCCGATTCGATCGACGAGCGGCTCGGCAACAATTATGGCGAATATGCCCGCAAGGCCGCGGACAGCGTCGCCGGCCTCGCCGAGAATTTGCGCGGCCGCGACGTCGACGAGCTTTACGACAATGTCCGCTCCGCGGTTCGCAAGAGCCCGGGCGTAGCGATCGGAATCGCCGCGGTCGTCGGCTTCACGCTCGTCCGGCTGATCAAGGCCGGTCTTCCCGAGGAGAATGAAGGCGGCGGCAAGGGCCGCCGGACCAACAGCGGCGGCACGGGAGCCTAAGCGCTTGGACGCTCCAAGGGCGCCTCACGAACGCTCGATCGGCGAGCTGTTCTCGCAACTCTCGGACGACGCGCGTTCATACGCGGCCGCGGAGGCGAAGCTCTATCAGGCGATCGCCCGCCGCCGGATCGGCCGCGCCCGCAACGGCGCGATCGCCCTGGTGGTCGCGGCGCTGCTCGCCAACGCCGCGTTGAGCGTGCTTCTGATCGGCCTGCTGTTCGAGCTTGCGGTTCACGTCGGCCCGGCGGTGGCCGGGCTGATCGTGACCGCGGCCGTGCTCGCCATCGCTTTCGTCCTCGTCCGCTACGGCGCCGCCAAGCTCGGCGCGCTCGGCGGCGACGCGGAGGAAAAAGCGGCGCTCCAGGCCGGGGAGAAAGCGGCGTGAGCGCGGGCGAGATCAGCATCGCCCGGCAGGAGGCGGAGCGGGCCCGGCGGCGGCTCGCCGCGACCGCGGCCGAGCTGCAGCAGAGGCTGAAGCCCGGCACCCTCGCCTCCAACGCCTGGGAAGGGGTCAAGGACAAGGGCGGCGATATGGCCGACGGCGCCGTCGAGGCGGTGAAGTCGCGTCCGGTTCCGGTCGCGGCGGCGCTCACCGTCTTCACCCTCTTCCTCGCCCGCGCGCCGCTCAAGGCGGCGGTGTCGCGCCTCTTTTCGGGCGGCGGCGAAGCTGATGAAGATCTGGTCGCCGTCCGGCTGGACGGCGGCGACAGTGATTACGACCTGACGGCCCCACTCGCCGCCAGGACCAGTGAAGGAGCAAGTAGATGACGAGTACCACCGACGATCGGCCGGCTTCGGCCACCACCAGCGGCGCCGACGGCGGCGAGGGCAATGGCGGCCGCGCCGCCGCCGCCCGCCAGGCCTTCGAGAGCGCCCGCGAGCGGACCGCCGCCGCTTATGCGACCGCGCGCGAGCGGGCGGGCAGCGCCTATGAGAGCGCCGGCCGGCGGACCAGCGAAGGCATCGATGCCAATCCCGTCGCCGCCGTCGTCGGCGGCCTCGCCGTCGGAGCCCTCGTCGCCGCCTTGCTGCCGCGCACCAGCCGCGAGGACGAAATGCTCGGCTCGGTCGGCCGCAAGATCAACGACGGCGCCCGCGAGGCCGCCCTCGCCGCGCGCGAGGCGGGCAAGGGCCAGCTCGACGAGCTCGGCCTCAGCCGCGACGGTCTGAGGAGCAAGCTCGACGAGTTCACCGACCGCGCGGTCGGCGCCGTCAAGAAGGCGGGCGCCGCCCGCCGCCGCGACGACCCCTGCGGCTCGGGCGCCCCGGTTTTCCCGGGGCGCCGGCCCTCCCCTCGCCATGAGCAAGCTCCACCTCGTCTTCGGAGGCCGGGTCAAGGACCCGCAGCGCCTCGATTTCGACCTCGCCACGATCGACGACGTCGGTCTCTTCCCCGACCATGCCAGCGCCCTCGAGGCCTGGCGCGGCAATGCCCAGCGCACGGTCGACGACGCCGAGATGAAATATGTCGTCGTCCACCTTCACCGCCTGCTCGAGCCGGAGCTGAAGGTGGATTGATCCTGCCCGAGCTTGCTCGGGGAGGGGGTCCTCCGGAAGGGTGGTGGAGGG
>JBEVDE010000168.1:0-5714 GCA_040514175.1 Allosphingosinicella sp.
GCCATGGGCACCAGCGTCAACCGCTCCTCGGCCGAGGATCAGCTCTACAAGCGCGGCGAATCGTTCCGCATCCCCGGCCTCCAGATCGACGGCATGGACGTGCTCGCGGTGCGCGGCGCGGCGACGACCGCGCTCGACTGGGTGCGCGCCGGCACGGGCCCGATCCTGCTCGAGCTGAAGACCTACCGTTATCGCGGCCATTCGATGTCGGATCCGGCCAAATACCGCTCGCGCGAGGAAGTGCAGGCGGTTCGCGAGAAGTCCGACCCGATCGAGGCGATCAAGCGCGAGCTCGCCGCCGCCGGAGTCACGGAGGCGGAGCTCAAGAAGACCGACGACGAGATCAAGCGCATCGTCGTCGAAGCCGCCGATTTCGCCGAGCAGTCGCCCGAGCCGGACCCGTCCGAGCTCTACACCGATATCCTGGTCGAGACCTACTGATGCCCGTCGAACTGAAAATGCCCGCTTTGTCGCCCACCATGGAGGAGGGCACGCTCGCCAAATGGCTCGTCAAGGAGGGCGACGAGGTCAAGTCCGGCGACATTCTCGCCGAAATCGAGACCGACAAGGCCACCATGGAGTTCGAGGCGGTCGACGAAGGCGTTATCGCGAAGATCCTGGTCGCCGAGGGCACGGACGAGGTGAAGGTGGGAACGGTCATCGCTCTCATCGCCGGCGAGGGCGAGGACGCAAGTCCCTCTCCCTCCAGGGGAGAGGGACAGGCGAGCGAAGCGAGCCAGGGTGAGGGCACGCCCGCCGCACCCTCACCCTCGGCCGCTGACGCGGCCTCTCCCTCTCCCCTGCAGGGAGAGGGAAAAAAGGTCGAAACACCCAGCGACCAGAAGGCGGAAGCGACTGCGGAGCCCAGGCCCGCCGAGACCGGCGCCCACGCCCTCGTCGCCGCGGCCGACCGCAATCCGGAGCCGCCGGAAGTGCCGGAAGGCACCGAGACCGCCCGCCAGACGGTCCGCGAGGCGCTTCGCGATGCCATGGCCGAGGAGATGCGCTCCGACGACCGGGTGTTCGTGATGGGCGAGGAGGTCGCCGAATATCAGGGCGCCTATAAGGTCACCCAGGGCCTGCTCGACGAGTTCGGTCCGAAAAGGGTGATCGACACGCCGATCACCGAATATGGCTTCGCTGGAGTCGGCGCCGGCGCGGCGATGGGCGGCCTCAGGCCGATCATCGAGTTCATGACTTTCAACTTCGCGATGCAAGCCATTGATCATATTATCAATTCGGCGGCGAAGACCAATTATATGTCGGGCGGGCAGATGCGCTGCCCGACCGTGTTTCGGGGTCCCAACGGCGCCGCCTCGCGGGTCGGCGCCCAGCATAGCCAGAATTACGGGCCCTGGTACGCCAGTGTCCCGGGCCTGATCGTCATCGCGCCTTATTCGGCCGCCGACGCCAAGGGGCTCCTGAAGGCCGCGATCCGTTCCGAGGATCCGGTCGTCTTCCTCGAGAATGAATTGCTCTACGGGCAGAGCTTCGAGGTGCCCAAGCTCGACGATTACGTCCTCCCGATCGGCAAGGCCCGGATCGCCCGCGCCGGCACCGACGTCACTCTGGTCAGCTATTCGATCGGAGTCGGGGTCGCGCTCGAAGCCGCGAACCAGCTCGCGGAGGCCGGGATCGAGGCGGAAGTGATCGATCTTCGCACCCTTCGCCCGCTCGACAAGGCGACCGTGCTCGCCTCGCTCGCCAAGACCAACCGCATGGTCTGCGTCGAGGAGGGCTGGCCGGTCTGCTCCATCTCCGCCGAGATCATGGCGACGGCGATGGAGGAGGGGTTCGACGACCTCGACGCGCCGGTGCTCCGGGTCACCGACGAGGATGTGCCTCTGCCTTATGCGGCCAATCTCGAGAAGATGGCCCTCATCCGCGTCGAGAGCGTCGTCGAGGCGGCGAAGAAAGTCTGCTACCGCTAGCGACGGGAGGGGACACCCCCCGTTCCGTTCGGCCTGAGCCTGTCGAAGGCCCTTCCTTCCGGTCAATTTCAGAAGGAGTGGGCTTCGACAGGCTCATCCCGAACGGGTAGGGGCTCTGCTTCATGTACTCCGACCTCGATCCCGACCGCATTCTCGCCCTCAGCTACGTCCCGGCCCGCCGCCGCGCCGCCGTCGGCGCCTTGTGGCGGCTCGACTCGGCGCTCGGGGCGGCGCTGGCCGGCGGGCGCGAGCCGATGATCGCCCGGATCAAGCTCGCCTGGTGGCGCGAGGCGCTGGAGAGGCTCGATTCCGAGCCCGCCCCCGCCGAGCCGGTCCTCCAGGCGCTGGCGGAGCATGTCCTCCCGGCCGCTCTGAGCGGCGAGGAGCTCGCCCGGATGGAGGAGGGCTGGGCGGCGCTCGCCAAGCCCGAGCCGCTCACGCCCGATGAGCTGACGGCCTACGCCCGCGCCCGGGGCGGCCTGCTCTTCCGCTATACGGCCAGGCTGCTGGGCGGCGGGGAAGGGGGCCGGGAGGAGGAGGCCGGCGAAGCTTGGGCGCTCGTCGACCTCGCCCGCCACTGCGCCACCGCCGAGGATTCGGACATCGCCCTCGCCGCCGCGCGCGAGCGCAAAGCGCCGCGGCGCTGGCCCTCCCGCCTGAGGCCGCTGGGAATGCTGGCCGTCCTCGCCGCGCGCGATTCGGACCCCGCCCGGCCGCCCTGGGAGGCGCGCGGATCGCCGGCGCGGATGTGGCGGATGCTCCGGCATAGAAGTTCCGGATCTTGAACGCTTAGCGAAGAAAAACATCGACTCGAAGCACGATTTTCGGTGATTTTGAACCTCCCGTTCCTTGAGGGAGGAGACCATGGTCCGTTACGTCGCCGGGGGCGCTTCGGCGCTGCTTCTGATCGCTGCCGGTTTCTTCATCTGGCGAAGCGGCGCCGACGCGGAGGACAGGATCCCGCCGCCGCCGCGCGCCTCGTCTTATCAGGCCGGGGCCAGTCCGCGGCTCGCTTTGCCCCCGGCCGCCTCCGAGCCGAGCCAGCAGGCGCGCCGTTTCGCCCGCGCCGACCGCGACCGCGACGGCCGCATCACTTTGGCCGAACAGCTCCAGCCCCGCCGCAAGGCCTTCGCCCGAGCCGACCGGGACGGCAACGGCAGCCTCAGCTTCGAGGAATGGACCGCGGCTTCGGCCGCAAAATTCGCCAAGGCCGACAGAGACCGCTCCGGCTGGCTCGACGCCGCCGAATATGAGGCGGCGAGGCCCAGGCCGAAGCCGAAGCCGAGATGCAAATGCTGAGGGGGTGGAAATCCTCCCCGTCGCAGATGGGGAGGGGGACCACACGAAGTGTGGTGGAGGGGTGAATGGCGCGGAGCTCCCATGCCCGCACGAGAAACGCCGCTGTCCTTCGAGCGCGTCAGCTGAGGCGCTCGATGTCGCTCCCGGAAGCTTAGCTCTGGCAGGCCCTGCGTGGGCGACCCGACGGGCTGAAGTTCCGACGCCAGCACCCGTTCGAGCGTTACACCGCGGATTTCTACTGCGCAGCGGCTAGGCTGGTCGTGGAGATCGACGGTGCCAGCTACGGCATGGGCGACAATCCTGAACGCGACGTCCGCAGGGATGCGACGATGCGGGCGCAGGGGCTTCAGGTCCTCCGCTTCAATGCCGACGATGTCATGAAGGATGTGGAATCCGTGGTTACGGCGATTGTCCTCGCCGCGAAGCGCTAGCTACCCCTCCACCATGCTTCGCATGGTCCCCCTCCCCACCGCTTCGCGGCAGGGAGGATTTTCGGAGGGGATCCACTCCTCCATCTTCGCCCGGGCCCGATCCGTATAGGCCCGCTTGCGGTCGGCTTTCTTCTTCCCCTCGACCGGCGGAAACAGGCCGAAATTGACGTTCATCGGCTGGTAGGTCGCCGCTTCGGCGCCGCCGGTGATGTGGCCGAGCAGGGCGCCCAGGGCGGTCTCCGGCGGCGGCGGGGCGAGCGTCTCGCCGTTCAGCTCGGCCGCGGCGAAGCGGCCGGCGAGGAGGCCGATGGCGGCGGATTCGACATAGCCTTCGCAGCCGGTGATCTGGCCGGCGAAGCGAATATGGGGCGCCGCTTTCAGCCGGAGGGTGGAGTCGAGCAGCCTGGGCGAGTTGATGAAGGTGTTGCGATGGAGGCCGCCCAATCGGGCGAATTCGGCTTTCTCGAGGCCGGGGATGGTCCGGAACAGGCGCACCTGCTCGGCATGCTTCAATTTGGTCTGGAAGCCGACCATGTTCCACAAGGTGCCGAGCGCATTGTCCTGGCGGAGCTGGACCACCGCCCAGGGCCAGTGCCCGGTCTTCGGCTCGTCGAGCCCGACCGGCTTCATCGGCCCATAGCGCAAGGTGTCGACCCCGCGCTCCGCCATCACCTCGATCGGCATGCAGCCCTCGAAATAGGGCGTGTCCTTCTCCCAGTCCTTGAACTCGGTCTTGTCGCCGTCGAGCAGCCCCTGGTGGAAGGCGAGATATTGCGCCTTGGTCATCGGGCAGTTGATATAATCCTTGCCGCCCTTGTCCCACCGCGCCGCCATCCAGGCGATGTCCATGTCGATCGACTCCCGATGGACGATCGGGGCGATGGCGTCGAAGAAGGCAAGCGCGTCCGAGCCGGTCGCGGCGCCGATCGATTCCGCCAGCCCGATCGCGGTCAGCGGCCCGGTGGCGACGATGGCGAGGCCCGAGGCGGGGAGGGCGTCGACCCGCTCGCGCACCAGCTCGACGCCGGGATGGGCGGCGATCCGCTCGGTCACCGCGGCGGCGAAGCCCTCGCGGTCCACGGCGAGGGCGGATCCGGCCGGCACCCGGTGGGCGTCGGCGCAGGCCATGATCAGGGATCCCAGCCGGCGCATCTCGGCGTGGATGAGGCCGACGGCATTGTGCTCGGCATCGTCCGAGCGGAAGCTGTTGGAGCAGACCAGCTCGGCGAGGCTGTCGCTATGATGGGCCGCCGTCGTCTCGCCCGAGCCGCGCATCTCCGAAAGGCGCACCTTCACGCCCGCCTCGGCGAGCTGCCAGGCGGCCTCGGACCCGGCGAGGCCGCCGCCGATGATATGGACTTGGTGTGTCATCGGCGGTGCGATAGTCCGCTTTGGGGCGGGGAGGAAGCGATGAGGGGCGCAAGATGGCTGGCGGCGGCGAGCGTCGCCTTGGGGCTCTCCTATCCCTGGCTCCGGGATCATTTGCCGGGCCTGGCGCCGGCAATCGCGATGAAGGGCGCGGGCGTAGGGCTGCTGGCGATTGCGGCGGCGCTTCGGGCGCGTCATCCGGACGGCTGGCTGCTCGCCGCCCTGCTGGCGCTGGGCGCCCTGGGCGACGTTCTGCTCGAGATTTCCCTCGCCGCCGGCGCCGCCGCCTTCGCCGTCGGACACCTCGTCGCGATCTGCCTCTACCGTCGCAACCGGCGCCCGGACGCCGACCAGCGGGACTGGGCGATCGCGGCGACGATCCTGCTCGTCGCGGCGGCGGTGCCGGGCCTGCTGCTTCGGGGCCGGCCGGAAGCCCTGGCCTTCACCGCTTATGCTGTGCTTCTCGGCGCGATGGCGGCGAGCGCCTGGCTGAGCCGCTTCCCGCGCTGGCTGGTCGCCCTGGGCGCCCTGTCGTTCCTGGCCAGCGACATGCTGATCGCGTTTCGAATGGCGAGCGGCCAGGCCGGTCTCGGCCCTGCCATCTGGCTGCTTTATTATGCCGGCCAGCTGGGGATTTTCGTGGGGGTGGGCCGCAACCTGCCTCCCCGCGAGCGAAGCTCGGGGA
>JBEVDE010000170.1:0-5861 GCA_040514175.1 Allosphingosinicella sp.
GCGGCGGCGGCGGCCGCCCGCTCGGGCTCTGGCGGGTCGAGGACGGGGCCCTCGTCCAGGCGCCGAGCCTGCCCGAGGACATCATGTATGTCGACTTCAGCCCGGACGGCCGCTGGCTCGCCGGCTCGGCCGACGACGGCGTCGTCACGCTCTGGAGGCTCCGGGTTGGCGCTGGTTGAGAAGTTGATCTAAGCTAGGTTCGGGAGGGCGCGCGATGCAGGAAATCTTGACCGACACCCTGGCGATCGTCCTGGCCTGCCTGGTCATCACCGCCTTCGCCGGAGCCCTCGTCCTCTTCCGGCCCTCGGCGCGCCGGAGACGCCGCCACAAGCGCCATACCCGCCGTCCGAGGATCGATCTGTTCGAGCCCGTCCATTCGGAGCCCGCGGGTCCGGATGCATAAAACACAGGTTCTTGCATAATTATGCATTAGCGCGCATGGCCTGCGGCCCATGATTCGTATCGCCATCCTAGGAGCCTCGGGCTTCGTCGGCGCCGAGCTGCTGAGGCTCTGCGCCCAGCACCCGAAGTTGCGCCCCGCGAAATTGTTCGGCGCCAGCCAGGCGGGGCAGGCGCTCGCCGCGGTCCATCCCCATCTGGCACTCGCTTACCCCGATGCCCAGGTGAATATTTATGCACCGGAGGCGCTCGACGAGGGCGTCGATCTGGTCTTCGCCGCTCTGCCCCACGGCCAGTCCCAGGCGATCGCGGCCGACGTGATCGCGCGCGGCATCCCGTTCGTCGATCTCGGCGCCGACTTCCGGCTCGATTCCGCCGGGGATTATGCGCTCTGGTACCGGGAGCCGCACCGGGCGCCGGAGCTTCTCGACCGGTTCGTCTACGGCATCCCCGAGCTTCACCGCGCCGCCATCGCCGGTTCGGCGACGGTCGCGGCGGCCGGCTGCTATGCGACGGCGGCGATCCTCGCGCTTCGCCCACTGATGGGCCTGGTCGAGCCCGGAAGCATCGTCGTCGACGCCGCCTCCGGGGTGAGCGGGGCGGGCAAGGCGCTGAAGGAGGAGAGTCATTTCAACAGCGTCGACGAGAGCCTCGCCGCCTACGGCCTTCTCACCCACCGCCATACCGCGGAGATGGAGATGGCGCTCGGCGGGAGCCTGCTCTTCACTCCCCACCTCGCGCCGATGAATCGCGGCATCCTCGCCACGTGCCACGCCGTCGCGAAGGGACCTTGCGATCCGCTCGAGGCGTTGCGGGAGGCCTATGCCGGCGAACCCTTCATCCACGTCTCGGAGCGTCCCCCGCAGACGAAATGGGCTCTGGGCTCCAACGCCGTCCACCTCACCGCCCGCTACGACGAGCGCACCGGCCGGGTGCTGGCCATCGCCGCGCTCGACAATCTCGTCAAGGGAGCCGCCGGCCAGATGATCCAGTGCGCCAATCTTATGCTCGGCCTCGACGAGACGGCCGGCCTGCCCGTCGCGGGAGTCTATCCATGAGCGTCACCGTCAAAAATCCTCCCCAGGATTTCCTGGGGAGGGGGACCGCGCGGAGCGCGGTGGAGGGGTCCTTCAGCGCCGGAAGGCCCCTCCACCAGGCTTCGCCTGGTTCCCCTCGCCTGCAAATGCAGGGGAGGAATTCAGCATGAGCGTCACCGCCCCGAAAGGCTTCGTCGCCGCCGGCTGCCATGCCGGAATCAAGCGCCGCCGCTTCGACATGGCCCTGCTCGCCACCGAGGACCGCAAGCCGGTCGCGGCGGCGGCGGTGTTCACCCGCAACAAGTTCGTCGCGCCTCCTGTCGTCCTGTGCCGCCGCCGGCTCGCCGAAAACGGCGGGCGCGCCGCGGCGGTCATCGTCAACAGCGGCAACGCCAATGCCGGCACCGGCGCGGCCGGCCTCGCCGACGCCGAGGCGATGGCGGCGGCGGCGGCGGCGGCGCTGGGCGTCGCGGCCGGGGACGTTCTGGTCTGCTCGACCGGGATCATCGGCACGCCGCTGCCGATGGACGTCATCCTCGGCGCCACGCCCAAGATCGCGAAGAAGCTTTCGGTCGGCGGCGCCCACGACGCGGCGCGCGGAATCCTCACCACCGACCACCAGGCCAAGGAAGTGCTGGTCGAAGGCTCGACCTTCACTCTGGGCGGAATGGCCAAGGGCTGCGGGATGATCGCCCCGAACATGGCGACGATGCTCGCCTTTCTGACCACCGACGCCGACGTCTCGGCCGAGGAGATGACGAAGATCCTTCGCGACTCCTCGGACCGGACCTTCAACACGCTCAACGTCGACGGCGCGACCTCGACCAACGACACCGCGATGCTGCTCGCCTCGGCCCGCCGCGGCCGGCCCGACCTTGGCGAGTTCGCCGACGCGGTGCACAGGGCCTGCGAGGACCTCACCCTGCAGATGGCGCGCGATGCCGAGGGGATGACCAAGATGGTCGCGCTCGCCGTGACCGGCGCCGCGTCCGACGAGGAAGCGCGGATCGCCGCCAAGAGGATCGCCGAGAACAATCTCGTCAAATGCAGCTGGTATGGCGGCGATCCCTATTGGGGCCGGCTCCTCGCCGCCGCCGGATCGGCCGGAATCGCCTTCGACGCTGAGAAAGCGACGGTCGCTTACGGCGGCACGATCGTGTCGCGGGGTGGCACCAATTTCGAGCACGATTCCGACGCGGTCGCCGCCCACATGAAAGGCGAGCGGATCGAGATCGAGGTCGCGCTCGGCCTCGGCCGCGGCCGGGCGCAGGTGATCGGGATCGACCTCGGCCCCGGCTACATCAAAGAGAATTCGAGGACGTCATGAGGTCCCCCACCGAAACCGCTTCGATCCTCGTCCAGGCCCTGCCCTACATCCAGCGCTTCCACGGCCGCTCGGTGGTGGTGAAACTGGGCGGGGCGGCGATCGACAAGGCGCTCGACCGGGCGCTGGCCCAGGACGTGCTGCTGCTCAGGAGCGTCGGGGTGCGCTGCGTGCTCGTCCATGGCGGCGGGCCGCAGGTCGATGCGATGATGCGCCGGGTCGGCAAGGAGCCGGAGTTCCGCGACGGCCTCAGGGTGACCGACGCCGAGACTCTCGAGATCGTCCGGATGGTGCTGGTCGGCAAGGTCAATCGCGATCTGGTCGCGACGATCAACCGCGAGGCGCTCGAGGAGCCGGTCGCGGTCGGCGTTTCGGGCGAGGACGCGGGGCTGCTCACCGTCACGGCGCGCGACCCCTCTCTGGGCTATGTCGGCGACGTCAGCCACGTCCGCGCCTCGGTGCTCGAGCGGCTGCTCGACGAGGGGCTGAGCCCGGTCGTCTCGACGATCGGCGCCGACGAGACCGGCCAGCCCTTCAACGTCAATGCCGACGAGGCGGCGCGCGCGATCGCGGTGGCGATGGCGGCGGAAAAGATCGTCTATCTCACCGCCGCGCCCGGCTTGCTCGAGGACGTGAACGACGAATCCAGCCTGGTGCCGCGGCTGACGTCGGCCGAGCTTCGCGAGCGGATCGAGCATGACAGCGTCAGCGCCGGGATGATCCCGAAGCTCCGCGCCTGCGCCGACGCGGTCGAAGGCGGGGTCGGCACCGCGCACATCATCGACGGCCGGGTGCCGCACGCCTTGCTGATCGAGCTTCTCACCGACGAGGGAATCGGGACGATGGTCAAAAGGGAGAAGAGCTGGTGAAAACGGGGACAGCTTACATTTTCGCCGAAGGCCGGCGCTCCGCAAAAACGGGGACAGCTTACCTTTTCCGGCGCTCGCAGGAAGGCGTCCGGGCGATTGAAAAATGTATGCTGTCCCCGTTTTCGGGGAAGGGGCGGTGACCCGTCTCCTCACCATCGCCGAGCTCGGCCGCGAGGGGCTGGGCGAGATACTGGCGCTGTCCGAGCTTCCCGATCTCGGCCTGCCGCTCGCCGGCAAGGGGGTCGCGCTGGTCTTCCAGAAGCCCTCCGCGCGGACCCGCAACTCGATGGAGATCGCCACCGTCCAGCTCGGCGGCCATCCGGTCTACATCCAGAAGGAGGAGGTCGGCCTCGGCACCCGCGAGAGCGCGGAGGACGTCGCCCGGACGCTCGCCTGCTACCATAGCGTGATCGCGGCCCGGGTGATGGACCATCGGGACCTCGAGGCCATGGCGGCGGCGACCGGCAAGCCCCTCCTCAACCTGCTCTCCGACCGGGCCCATCCGCTCCAGGCGCTGGCGGACCTGCTCACCGTCAGGCAGCTGCTCGGCCGGCTGGAGGGCGTTCGCATCGCCTATGTCGGCGACGGCGACAACAATGTCTGCCGGTCGCTCGCCGAAGCCTGCTCGCTGCTCGGCGTGGGGCTTCGCATCGCCAGCCCGGAAGGCTATGGCCTGGGCGAGGCCTTCGACCGGGTGACCCAGGTCGCCGACCCGGCCGAGGCGGTAGCGGGCGCCGACATCGTCTATACCGACGTCTGGGTCTCGATGGGCCAGGACGAGGAGGCGGAGGCCCGCGCCGGCGCCTTCGCCGCCTATCGCGTGGACGAGGCCTTGATGGCCCGCTGCCCGGACGCCCGCTTCCTCCACTGCCTCCCCGCCCGCCGCGGCGAGGAGGTCAGCGCCGGGGTGATCGACGGCCCGCAAAGCGCGGTCTGGCTCCAGGCCGAGAACCGGATGCACACGGCGCGCGGGGCGCTCGCCTGGCTGATGGGCGTGAGGGCGTGAGGGGCGCCACCTTTCATTCCTCCCCCGGATTTCCGGGGGAGGGGGACCGCGCGGAGCGCGGTGGAGGGGTTCTTCGGGCGCTGACAGAACCCCTCCACCATGCTTCGCATGGTCCCCCTCCCCTCGAAATCGAGGGGAGGACTTCAAGATGACCGAGGCCCGCTCCCGCCGCCAGAAGGCAATCGCCGACCTCATCCGCTCCGAGCCGCTCGGAAGCCAGGAGGAGGTGACGGCCCGGCTCGGGGCGATCGGCTTCTCGGTCACCCAGGCGACCGTGTCGCGCGACCTCGACCAGATGGGCGCGGTCAAGGTGAAGCGCGGCGGGTCGCTCAGCTATGCCTTGCCCGACCAACTCGGCGGCAACAACTGGGCGGCGGCGCGGCTTCAGCGGATCCTCCAGGAATGGGTGCTGTCGATCGAGGCGGCCGGCAATCTGCTCGTCATGAAGACCCCGCCCGGCTCGGCCCATCTGGTCGGGCTCGCGCTCGATCAGGCCCGGCTCGACGAGGTGGCCGGGACGATCTGCGGCGACGACACCTTGTTCCTGGCCCTCAAGGACGGGGTGGATCCGGGCGTCACGGCCAACCGCTTCCGCAAGCTTTCGCAGGAACCGTCATGAGCCTCCCCTCCCTGCGTGCAGGGAGGGGGATTCTCCATCGCTTTCATCGGACATTGAAATGAACCAACCCGCCCCCACGAAACTCGTGCTCGCTTATTCGGGCGGGCTCGACACGTCGATCATCCTCAAATGGCTTCAGACCGAATATCGGGCCGAGGTCGTCACCTTCACCGCCGATCTCGGCCAGGGCGAGGAGGTCGAGCCGGCCCGGGCCAAGGCGGAGCTGCTCGGGATCCGGCCGGAGAACATCTTCATCGAGGATCTGCGCGAGGAATTCGTCCGCGACTACGTCTTCCCGATGTTCCGGGCGAACACCGTCTACGAGGGCCAGTATCTGCTCGGCACCTCGATCGCCCGGCCGCTCATCGCCAAGCGCCAGATCGAGATCGCCCGCGCCGTCGGCGCCGACGCGGTCTGCCACGGCGCCACCGGCAAGGGCAACGACCAGGTCCGCTTCGAGCTCGGCTATTATGCGCTCGAGCCCGACATCCATGTCATCGCGCCGTGGCGCGAGTGGGATTATGCCAGCCGCGAGCAGCTGATCGACTTCGCCGAGAAGCACCAGATCCCGATCTCCAAGGACAAGCGCGGCGAGGCGCCCTTCTCG
>JBEVDE010000277.1:0-7194 GCA_040514175.1 Allosphingosinicella sp.
AAGCCCGGCCCGACCTACCGGCTGGGCATCATGCAAAAGCCCTTCATCGCCGCCCTCGCCAGGGGCCGGACCCTGGAAATAGTCCGCGCCGGCAAGCGCGTCCGGGCCTTCCCGATCGCGGGCAGCTCGGTAATGGCCCGGCTCTTCGCCGCCTGCGTCGCGAAGGACCCGAGCCTCTGAGCCGGGACGCCTCGCAATTGCAAAGCGTGCCGGCCTTGCGCTAGCCTCGCTTCGCCACCGGCCGACGGAGACCGCGCATCTATTCGAAGCGAACCTATCTTGCCGCGGCGGCGCTGATCGCGCTGACGGCGTTCGCGCTCGGCCAGGCCTTTGCGGGCACGGGCGCGCCGTTCGCCATCTTCGCCACGACCCTGTGGACCGCCTGGTGCGTCCGGAGCGCGAGGCTCGCCCGCTAGGGTCCTTTTCCCCGGCTTCGCCGCTCGCCAAGGGGAACCACCCGCCGGGGCGGCGCGCTATAGCGCCATGGGACAGCTATATGACACGCCCAGCGAGGTAACCGTGGAGAACGGCAATGTCGCCGTCGAGGGCCCGGACGGTGTCGGCGTGCTTCTGACGCCCGACGCCGCACTGGAAACCTCGAACCGGCTGCTGGACGGCGCCACGGAGGCCCACGGCCAGCGGGTCAGGGAGGCGGACTCCGCGAGGGGGCGTCCCTCGTCGACCGACTAGGAGGCTCGATGCCTCTCTTCTTCTTCCACGTCTGCAACGGCAACGGCTTCACCGAGGACGAGGAAGGCCGGGAGCTGGCTGACGAGACCGAGGCCCGGTCCGCCGCTTTGGCCGGGGCCCGCGACATCATGGCGGAGGAGATGCGGGCCGGCCAGCTGAACCCGGCCTCGTTCATCGAGGTCGAGGATTCGGAGCACCGGCACCTGTTCACCCTGCCGTTCAGCGAAGCCTATACGATCAACCCGCCTACCGTGCACTGACGCGGGGCGGCCCGCCGCCCGCCTCTATGAAAAGACCACCCCGCGTGATTGCGCGGGGTGGCCAGGTTCAGGGAGGAGCGCCCCGAAGGGCGCAACGCGCCGGCGCAAAGGGGGGAATACGCCGGCGCGTCAGCTTAAATGTATGAAAGCTTTGGAAGGTTTCAAGAGCGCGGAGCGCCGCGCCAGGCCCAGGGCGCCATCCGCCCGATGAGGTGGCGGTGGCCGTCGAAATGATGCTTCAGCGCCCCCGCGACATGGAGGGCGATGAGCGCCAGGCCGCCATAAGCGAGGATCTCGTGGACCTCCTCCCACAATTCGTGCGCGTCCTCCGCCCTCGAGACGGGGAGCGGCCCGATGTCGAACAGGCCGAAGAAGCTGGTGACCGGCCGCCCGCCGGACGAGACGACCAGCCAGCCGGTGATCGGCATGACGATCAGGAAGACATAGAAGAGGCCGTGGATCAGGCGGGCGAGCGAGACCTCCCAGGGCCTGAGCACCGGATCGAAAGGCGGGGGCCGGTGGCCGAGCCGCCAGGCGACGCGGGCCAGGGTCAGGACGAGGATCGTAAATCCGGTCGCCTTGTGCGCGTTCATGATGGCGGTGCGCACCGGCTTTTCGAAATCCTCGTGGAAGAAACCGAGCAGCAGGTTGAGCCCGATCAGCGCGGCGATCGTCCAGTGCAGCCAGATGGCGGTTCGGGAGTAGCGGGCGAGGTCGGGAGCGAGGGTTGCCATGCCGACAGCGCTACATCGGCGCAGCGGCCGCCGCAACGGTCCCCTATTTTGCGCGACAGCGGCCTCGACAATCCATCGTAAAGCAACTAGTTCACGGTTGTGGATTTCGCTTAACGTGGGGAAGTGCGAGCGTGGGAAGCAGGGAACAGACTAGCCTAGCGCGGCTCGGCGCCGAGCTCGAGCGGCTGGCGGACGAGCTCGTCCGCCTCGGCGGCGGGGGTCAGCAGGCGGAGACGCCGCCGCCGCCACGGGGCCAGGAACGCCCGGCCGACCGGCTGCGCCGGCGACTGCTCGAGGCGCGGCGGGCGCGCGGCCTCCGGCAGGCGGACCTCGCCGACCGGCTCGGCCGCCCGCAATCCTTCGTCTCCAATTACGAGCGCGGCGAGCGCCGCCTCGAAGTGTCCGAGTTCATCGTCATCGCCCGGGTCCTCGGAGTCGATGCCGCCGCGGTCGTCGCGGAGCTCGTCGCCGAGGGGTGACGTTGTGATCAGGCGTTGCCCGCCGGTGCGTCGCCGAGGGGGATCTGCGGGCCCTTGCCCTGCATAATCTGCTTGCCGAAGATGTCGCGCACCAAAGAGACCGAGAAGAGGTGGGCGAGGATCAGCGGCAGCATGCCGTTCTGGTTCATCCGCTTCAGCTCGTCGCCCTCGAGGCCGCGCAGCTTCTCCTCGTTGATCATCTGGAAGCCGCGATAGACGAAGGGGTTCTGGGCGCCGGCCGGCTGGATCGACACTTCGCCGTCCATGAGCAGGCCGCCATCCTTCAATTCGGTCATGAAGGAGACGGTGCGCTGGGCGGAGAGCTCGAACTCCTCGCAGAATTTGAGGACGTTGTTGGTCGTCTCGCTCGGCTTGCCGTCCTCGAACAGCGCATCGCCGTCCTCGAAATCGCCGATCAGGCCGCTGGTCGGATCGAAGCAGAGCGAAAGCTCCTGGGCGTCCGGCTGAAGGCGGGCGAGCATGAACGGATAGCGGCGGACGTAAGCGGGCAGGTAGATGTCGCCGACCGGCTTGCCGTCCGCGTCGACGAAGACGTTGACGCCTTCGTTCAGGCCCATCAGCGCCAGCGGGACCGGATTCTCGCCGACCGAGAAGACGATCGGGAAGTGGCGCTGGACCGCGACGAACTCGTCGATCGTGATCGGAACCGCATGGTTGTTGGTGAGAAAGGGAGCGCGCTCCGAAGGGCGGCTGCGATAGCCGCTATGGACGCTGCTCGACAGCGGCTCGAGGGAGCCATAGAAAATCGGCAGGGCGTTTGACGGCGGCTCGGTCGCCATGTTCGTGTCTCCGCTAGCGTTGAAGGCGGCCGCGTGTCGGGCCACCCGAATGTGGCGGCGTTACTATGGCGCAATCGCGCCTACTGCAAGCGGGGGATTAATCGCATGTTCAAGCGCTTGCGGGGAAAGGTCGAGGCGATGGACGGCTCCTCACTGATCCGCGCGGGCGCCGCCGCCCTGCTGCTGCTCGCCGCGGGCGCCCCCGCGGCGCCGCCGGCGCGACCGCTCCAATATGGACAGGCGGTGGTCCGCGAGCAGGTCATCATCCGTTTCCGCCAGACTCCGCCGACTCGGGTGGAATGGCGCGAAGGCAAGGGGCCGAAATGCATCCCGGCGCGCGCCATCGCCGGGGCCACCCTGGTCGGCAAGAGCAGCGTCGACCTGATCATGCGCAGCCGCCAGCGCGTCCGGGCCAGGCTCGAGAGCAGCTGCCCGGCGCTCGATTATTATTACGGCTTCTACATCACGCCCAACCCCGACGGCATGGTCTGCGAGGACCGCGACAACATTCGCTCGCGCATGGGCGGCGCCTGCGAGATCGATCGATTCCGGAGCCTGGAACCGGTCGTGCGCCGTTGAGCTTTCTTGACTTAGGAGCCCGCTTCGCCCAAGCGCTTGCGCTGAAGCGGCTCGCGACGAAGCCCCTCCATCACCCGGAACCCTCATGAGTTTTGCCGATCTCGGCCTATCCGACGAATTGCTCCGCGCCGTGGAGGAATCCGGCTACGACATCCCCACCCCGATCCAGAAGCAGGCGATCCCGCCGGTGCTGATGGGCCGCGACATCATCGGCATCGCCCAGACCGGAACCGGCAAGACCGCCGGCTTCGTCCTGCCGATGATCGACATATTGGCGCAGGGCCGAAGCCGGGCGAGGATGCCGCGCTCGCTGATTCTCGAGCCGACCCGCGAGCTGGCGATGCAGGTTTCCGAGAATTTCGAGAAATACGGCAAATATCACAAGCTCAACATGGCGCTGCTGATCGGCGGCACCAACATGGCCGACCAGATCAAGAAGCTGGAAAAGGGCGTCGACGTCCTCATCGCCACGCCGGGCCGGCTGATGGACCTTTACGGCCGGGGCAAGATCCTGCTCACCGGCTGCGGCCTGCTCGTCATCGATGAGGCCGACCGGATGCTCGACATGGGATTCATCCCCGATATCGAGGAAATCTGCTCGAAGCTGCCGTCGCAGCGCCAGACCCTGCTCTTCTCGGCGACCATGCCGGGCCCGATCAAGAAGCTCGCCGACAAGTTCCTGACCGGCCCGAAGACGATCGAGGTCGCGCGTCCGGCCACGGCGAACGTGTCGATCGACCAGCGCCTCCTGAAGGTCGATTCGCGCCGCAAGAAGCAGGTTCTGACCGATCGCCTCAAGGGCAACGACATCCGCACCGCCATCGTCTTCTGCACCCGCAAGACGACGGTCCGCGAACTCGCCCAGAGCCTCAAGCGCTCCGGCCTCAACGCCAGCGAGATCCACGGCGACATGGAGCAGCCCGAGCGCATCCGCGAGCTCGACCGCTTCAAGGCCGGCGAGATCAACATTCTCGTCGCCTCGGACGTCGCCGCCCGCGGCCTCGACATCAAGGACGTCAGCCACGTCTTCAACTACGACGTGCCGTGGCATCCCGACGATTATATCCACCGCATCGGCCGCACCGGCCGCGCTGGAAAGACCGGAATCGCCATCACCCTCGCCACCGCCGCCGACGCCGAGGCGATCGAGGCGATCGAGAAACTGACCGGGGCGAAGATCCGGGCCGTCGAGGGCGCCGCGGCGCCCGGCCTGGCCGAATCCGCGCCGCCCGAGGGCGAGGAAGAGGAGCGTCCCCGCCGCGAGCGCGCGGCGCGGGCTCCGCGTGGCCGCGGCCGGCCGGAAGAGCCGAAGCGCGAGCCTCGGCGCGAGTCGCCCAGGGCCGAACCCGCGCCCGAGCGGGCCGCGCCGCCGCCCGAACCGCGCCGCGAAGACGTCGAAGCCGCCGCCCCGCCTCGCCGGGCCGAGCCGAAGCGCGAGCCTCGCCCCGCCCGCCGGCCGGAGCCGCGGCGCGAGCCGGAGCCGGCGGCCGAGGAAGACGGCTGGAACGGCCCCGTCCCTAGCTTCCTGGCCCAGAAGCTGGGCTGAACCGCTCGGGACGACGCGCAATATTCAAGTTCCTGATTTGCGTCGTCCAAATCTAAGTTTTTGATATATTGTGGACTCGTCCGCCCTCTGGCACCTTGCCGGGGGGCGCGGCGCCGGCTTGGCCGCACCGGTGGGGGGTTACCATGGCCGAAGCGGAACCCGGCGCGGCCGGGGGCTATGTCGCGTTCATCAGCTACAGCCACAAGGACGCGGCGATCGGCCGCTGGCTGCACCGCAAGCTGGAAGGCTATCGCCTGCCCCGCCGGCTGGTCGGGACCGAGGGCGAGGACGGCAAGGTCCCGGCCCGGCTGACTCCGATCTTCCGCGACCGCGACGAGCTGCCGGCCGCCGGCGATCTCAGCGCCCGGGTTCGCTCCGCCCTCGCCGTCACCCGCGATCTCATCGTCATCTGCTCCCCGCACAGCGCCGCCTCGCCTTGGGTGGCCAGGGAGATCGCCACTTTCCGCGAGCTTCATCCCGACCGCCCGATCTTCACCGCGATCGTCGAGGGCGAACCCGACCAGTGCTTCCCGGCGACCCTTCGGGCGGATGGAGTCGAGCCCCTCGCCGCCGATCTGCGCAAGGAAGGCGACGGGCGCCGCCTTGGCCTGCTCAAGCTCGTCGCCGGGCTCAGCGGAGTCGGCCTCGACCAGCTCGTCCAGCGCGACGCCCAGCGCCGCATCCGCCGGGTGACCTGGGTGACCGCGGCGGCGGTGGCGGCCATGCTGGTCATGGCCTTGCTGACGGCCTTCGCCCTCAACGCCCGCGCCGAGGCGCAGCGCCAGCGGGCCGAAGCGGAAGGGCTGGTGCAGTTCATGCTCACCGACCTGCGCGACCGGCTGAGAGGGGTAGGCCGCCTGGATGTCCTCACCACGGTGAATGAGCGCGCGCTCGCTTATTACCGGAGCCAGGACCTGGGCAATCTGCCGGCCGAATCGCTGGAGCGGCGCGCCCGAATCCTCCAGGCGATGGGCGAGGACGACGCGAAGCGCGGCGATCTCGACCGCGCGCTCGCCCAATATCGGGAGGCGGGCCGGACCACGGCCGCACTGATGGCGGCCGACCCGGACAATCCGGAACGCATCTATTCCCACATGCAGAGCGAATATGGCGTCGCCAACGTCGCCGAGCAGCGCGGCGATTTCGACACGGCCATGGCGGCCTACCGGCGCTATCGGGTCGCCGCCGAGAAGATGTACCGGCTCGCCCCGGCCAATCCGAGATATGTCGGCGAGCGCGCCTTTGCGGACAGCAATATCGGCATTGCCCTGCTCAAGGGGCTGAAGCGGCCCGCCGAGGCGCGCGCCGCCTTCGAACGATCGCTGCGCGGGTTCCAGGCGACGGCGGCGATCGAGCCGGAACGGGCCGACTGGCGAGTCGAGGCCGCCGACGCCCTCGCGTGGATCGCGGACTGCTATTTCGAGGAAGAGCGCTATTCCGAAGCCCGGGCGATACGAGTCCGGGAAACGGCGCAGAAGGAGGCGCTCCTTCGAGCCGACCCCAACAATCTCACCTACAAATATGCGCTCGTCGTCACCGCCCGCTCCCTCGCCCGAATCGACATCGAGCTGGGTGAACGCGCGCGCGCGGAACGATCCCTCGACGATGCGGGCTCCAGCCTCGATTTCTTGCTTCGGCGCGATCCGCAGAACGTCGTGTGGCGCGATCAGGCCGCCCGCCTCGAAGCCGACCGGGCGGAACTGTATCTCGACACCGGCCGCCGCGGCGACGCCGAGGCCGCACTGACTCGCGCCCGAGCGCTGCTGCGCGGCGGGACCGGTCAGCTCACCGCCGCCCAGAGCAGGATCATGTCGCGAATCGACGAAACGGCCCGGCGGCTCCGCCCTCCGGCCTGATATTGCCGGCGCTCAAAGTCGCAATTTCGCGCCGCTCCGCGCCCGTGTGACCTGCGTCACGCCGCCCTCCCCTGACGACGTGTTAACCACCGTTTCGAGCAGAGTTTCGCTCACCGGTGGCGTCGCGGACCGGGCCGGCATGGAGCCGGACGGAACCAAAGGGAGGCGACGATGAACGTCCAAACCGGAAAACTCGTGAGCGACAGGCGCTATCTGACCATGCTCGGCTCGTCCGTGCCGGTCCCCTATG
>JBEVDE010000290.1:0-3450 GCA_040514175.1 Allosphingosinicella sp.
CGCCGGCTACGGCTTCAACAAGAGCCACGCCGCCGCTTATGCCCTGATCGCCTACCAGACCGCCTGGCTGAAGGCGCATCATCCGGTCATCTTCTACGCCGCCTCGATGTGCTTCGACATCCACCAGACCGACAAGCTCGCCATCTTCACCGACGACATGCGGCGGATGGAGGTCCTTTGCCTGCCGCCCTCGATCAACGCCAGCGAGGCGGAATATTCGGTCGAGGAGGCGGGCGAGGCCCTGGCCGTCCGCTACGCGCTCGGCGCGCTCAAGGGCGTCGGCGAGAAAGCGATGGAGCAGCTCGTCGAGGAGCGCCGGCTGAACGGGGCCTTCAAGTCGCTCGAGGATTTCGCCGAGCGGGTCGATCCGCGCCTCCTCAATCGCCGCCAGATCGAGAGCCTCGCCGGCGGCGGCGCCTTCGATCCGCTCGACTCCAACCGCGCCGCCGTCTTCGCCGCGGCCGAGACCCTCCTCGCCCACGCCGCAAGCGCCGCCGACGCGCGCGAGAGCGGGCAGGGCGGGCTGTTCGGCGGCGGCGAATCGAACGTCGTTCCGATCCGGATGCCGGTAGCCGCGACCTGGTCGCTGGCCCAGCGCATGGCGGCGGAGAAGGAATCGTTCGGCTTCTATTTCTCCGCCCATCCGGTCGACCGCTACCGTCACCTCGCCGAAGCCCATGGCGCGAAGAGCTATGCGGCCTGGGCCTCGCTTCCGGCGCCCCCGGACGGCGGCCGCACCGGCGCGGTGATGGCGGGCATGGTCGAGGAGGCGCGGTGGCGCACCTCCGCCCGCGGCCGGCGCTATCTGATGGCGACCATGTCCGATTCGTCGGGCCAGTTCGTCGCCACCGTGTTCGACGACGACGCCTCCGCCCAGGTCGAGGCCGCCGCCAAATCGGGCGCCTGCGCCTTGCTCCACGTCGAGCTCGACCGCCGCCCGGGCGAGGAAGCGCCGCGCGTGACGATCCGCGCTCTGCAATTGTTCGAAAGCCTTTCGAAGCGCGCCAGGCTCCAGCTCGAGGTGGAAGTCGACGAAGTCGAGGCGATCGCCCGGCTGGCCGCCGCCGTCGCCGAGGACCGCGGCAGCCACGGCGAACTTCTCCTCAGGGCGAAGCTGGACAAAGGCGAGGCGGAGCTCGTGCTCGGCCGCGACTTCCGGCTCGACGCCGAGCTCGCCGCCCGCCTCGAGCGGATCGAGGGCGTCACCGCCGTCCGCCTCTCGGTCGCGCCCCAGCCCCGGCTTGCGCTCGTCTCCTGAGCGCATACACTGCCCCGTCCGGAGGCGGGGAGGGATCATGCTCGGAGGGATGCAGGACTGGCCGCTGAGGATCATGCGGATCCTCGACCATGCGGCGCGCGAGCACGGCGCTCGCGAATTGGTGTCGCTCTACGCCGACGGCCGGACCGTCCGCACCAACTGGGCGGAGATCGCCCGCGATTCGCGCAGGCTGGCGCGGGCGCTTGAGCGGCTCGGCCTGAAGCCGGGCGACCGCGTCGGCACCCTCGCCATGAACCACGCCCGCCACGTCGTCGCCTGGTACGGCACGATCGGCATGGGCGGGGTGATCCACACCATCAACCCGCGCCTGTTCGAGGACCAATTGGTCTATATCGCCAACCATGCCGAGGACCGGGTCCTGTTCTACGACCGCGCCTTCGCGCCTTTGGTCGAACGGCTGAAGCCGCGCTGGACGAGCATCGAGCATTACATCTGCTTCGACGACGGCGGCTATGACGCCCTCATCGCCGGCGAGGATGAGGATTATCGCTGGGTCGAGGGCGACGAGCGCGAACCGATGATGCTCTGCTACACGAGCGGCACCACCGGCAATCCCAAGGGCGTGCTCTACGAGCATCGCTCGACATTGCTCCACGCCATGGTCCAGATGAGCCCAGACGTCTTCGACCTCTCCGCCCGCTCGGTGGTGCTTCCCGTGGTGCCGATGTTCCACGCCGCCGGCTGGGCCTTGCCCTTCTGCACGGCGATGGCGGGCGGCAAGATGGTCTTCTCGGCCGATTACACGCCCCAGGTGATGTGCGACCTGATGAAGGCCGAAGGGGTGACCCATACGGCCGGGGTGCCGACCGTCTGGCTGGCCCTGGTCAACCATGTCGATTCGACCGGCGAGGATCTCGGCAAGCTCACCACCGTGCATATCGGCGGCTCGGCGGCGCCGCGGGCGATGATCGAATGGTTCATGGACCGCGGCATCAGGGTCGGCCACGCCTGGGGCATGACCGAGATGTCGCCGCTCGGAACCGTCGGCGCGGGCAGCGGCGACTGGGACGAACTGAGCCGCGAGCAGCGCGTCGCCTTGCTCTGCAAGCAGGGCAGGGTGCCTTTCGCCGTCGAGCTTCGAACCGTCGACGAGGACGGCAACGTCCTGCCTCGCGACGGCAAGAGCTCGGGCCGGCTGCAGACCCGCGGGCCGTGGATCATCCGCCAATATTTCCAGGACGAGAAGGGCGAGTGTATCGACGAGGAGGGCTGGTTCGACACCGGCGACGTCGCCGCGCTCCAGCCCGACGGAGTGCTCCAGATCACCGACCGCTCGAAGGACGTGATCAAGTCCGGCGGCGAGTGGATCAGCTCGATCGACCTCGAGAATGCGGCGGTCGGCTGCCCGGGGGTCGCCGAGGCGGCGGCGGTCGGGGTCAAGCATCCGAAATGGGACGAAAGGCCGATCCTTCTGGTGGTGCGCAAGCCGGGCTCCGACGTGACGCCGCAGCAGATAATCGACCATCTCGAGGGCCATGTCGCCAAATGGTGGCTGCCCGACGAGATATTGTTCGTCGAGAGCCTGCCCCACACGGCTACCGGCAAGCTGCTGAAGACCGCGCTGCGCGAGGAATATCGCGACTACAAGCTGGCCGGCGCGGCGTAGAAATTCCTCCCCTGCATTTGCAGGGGAGGGGGACCGCGCGAAGCGCGGTGGAGGGGTATTTCTGACTCCGAAGAACCCCTCCACCAGGCTTCGCCTGGTCCCCCTCCCCGAGAAATCTCGGGGAGGAATTTACAAAAGCCTCAGCTGCGGCCCCTGCGGCGGAACGAACAAATCCGTCCTCAGCTTGCGCTTCTCGCGGTTCAGCCCGTGCTTCTTCGCCGCGATCTCGAAGCGGATTCGGAGAAGCTCCGCCCACGGCCCCTGGCCCCGCATCCGGGTGAAGAAATTGGGGTCGTTGTCCTTGCCGCCGCGCATCGCCCGGATGATGTTCATCACCTTGTCGGCCCGATCGGGGAAATGCTCGTCGAGCCAGGCCCGGAATAAAGGCGCCACCTCGTGGGGCAGGCGCACCGGCAGGAAGTATGCGCCTTCCGCTCCGGCTTCCGCTGCCGCCGCGACGATATGCTCGACCTCGTGGTCGGTGATCCCGGGGATCACGGGAGCGACCATGACGATGGTAGGAACGCCCGCCCCGGTCAGGGCCTTCACCGCCGCCAGCCGTTTG
>JBEVDE010000311.1:0-2777 GCA_040514175.1 Allosphingosinicella sp.
GGCCTTAGCCGGGGAACAAGAGCTTCAACGGCATCGGGACAGACTCCAGGATCGCCGCCAAGGAGACGGAATGAATCGTTCGAGCCTTTGCACCGTTCTCGCCGCCGCGGCCCTGCTTTGCGCCTGCGATGCGGACGTCCGTCCCGAGGAGCCTGACAATCCGGTGGCCAACAGCCATGCCTCGGCGGAGGGGAAGGCCGAGGAAGGCAAGATCTCGCTCAAGATGCCGGGCGTGGACATGACCCTCAGCCTGCCCAGGGGAGTCGCCGACGAGGCAAGGGCCGAGCGCGACAGCAAATTGCTCTATCCGGGCGCCATCCTGCGCGGAATGGCCATCGCCGCCGGTCCGGACAGCGACCGGAGCGGGGACAGCGAGGTCGAGATTCGCTTCTCGACGCCCGACCCGCTCGACACGGTGGCGGCCTGGTACCGCGATCCCGCCCGGGCCGACGGCTTCCAGCTGGAGCGGGCGGCGAAGGACGGCGGCAGCTGGATCGTCACCGGAAGGCAGAAGCGCGATGCGCACGGCTTCACGCTGCGCCTGACGCCCCGCTCGGGCGAGGGCACGAACGGCCAGCTCACGGTCCGCCACCGCGACTGAGGGAGGCTCTGATGGCCGCGCTCGCCGATCCGCAGGAGGTACGGCTTCACCTCGTCGCCGCGGCCAGAGCGGGGACGGCGCTGAGCTATGGCGAGCTGCTCGAGCGGCTCGGCTATTCTTTCTCGAGGCCCAAGATGCGGGCGCTCTGCAAGATCCTCGGCACCGTCGACGAGGCCGGAGCGCTGCGCGGCGAGCCGGAGCTGGCGGTGCTCGTCGTCCGCAACAGCGACGGCCTTCCCGGCCAGGGCTGGTGGGTGGCCGGCGGCGCCCGGTCGCGCGGCTACGAGGGGCCCTGGGAAGGGCCTGAGGCGCGGCGCTTCATCGACCATGTCCAGTCGGAAAGCTTCGCCTTCTGGAAGTCCCGAAGCGGGACACCGGGCGAGGACACCCTCTCTTAACCATCTCTCGTCACCCATTTTGCGCGCGAATGGGCCATAGCGGCGGCTCCAAGGAGTGCCCTCGATGACCGACCGCGCCTTTACGCTGCTTCGCCTGACCGCTCTGGGGGCGGCGCTCGCGCTCGCCGCCTGCAACCGCGGCGGGGGCGAGGACAATCTCGCCGACCTGGCCAACGACGCCGACCCGGCCGTGACCAGCGCGCTCAACGACCAGATCCTCGTCGACGAGAATCTCGCCGCCCAGTCCAACAAGAACGCCGCCCGGCCTTCGCCGACCCCGGCCGGCGCCTCCTATCCGGCGCCCGAGGCGTCCCCGCCGGCTGCGGGCAAGGCCGCGGGGCCGCCCGCCGCGCTCGCCGGCCCCAAAGGCTGCTCCGACGCCCGGCGCTTCGACTACAACATGGCCTGGGCCAACCGGCTGGCGCCCAACTTCCCGGTCTATCCGGGCGGCAAGGTGACCGAGGCGGCGGCGAACAATTCGGGGGGTTGCAGCACCCGGGTCGTCACCTTCGCGACGGCGGACGATTGGCAGCGCGTGCTCGACTGGTACCACACCAGGGCGGTCCGGGCCGGCTATTCGTCGGAGCATCAGGTGCGCGACGGCGACCACATCCTCGCCGGCGGCAACGACCGCGACAAGGGCGCTTTCTACCTGATCGTCACGCCCAAGCCGAAAGGCTCGGAAGTCGCGCTCATCGCCAACAACGGGCGGTAGCTTGCCTCCCCATCGTTAGATGGGGAGGGGGACCCCGCGTAGCGGGGTGGAGGGGTAATTGGCGCAGGCTTCTGCCGGCTACCCCTCCACCATCCTTCGGATGGTCCCCCTCCCCACCGCTCCGCGGCAGGGAGGATGCAAGGCTGGCGCCCGCCTCCCTCCCCCGCTACATCGCGCCTTATGCCCAATCTCCTCCTCGTCATGATCGGCGGCGCCGCCGGCGCGGGCCTGCGCTGGGAGTTCGGTCGCCTGGCGCTGGCGCGTCTGGGGTCCGGATTTCCGTGGGGCACCCTGGGAGTCAATCTGGCGGGCGGGCTGCTGATGGGCGTTGTGGCCGGGGCGATGACCGGCGCGGGCCATGCCGACCGCCCGCTCTGGCTGCTTCTCGCCGTCGGACTGCTCGGCGGCTTCACCACCTTCTCGGCCTTCAGCTTCGACCTCTTCGCCATGCTCGAGCGCGGACGGCTTGGGGCCGCATCGCTCTATATCGGCGCGTCGGTGCTCGGCTCCCTGCTCCTCCTGGCCGCCGGCTGGTGGGCCGCCCGGGCGGCGGCATGAGCGACGTCCGCCAGTTCATTGTCGCGCCCGACGACGACGGCATCCGCCTCGACCGCTGGTTCAAGCGCCATCTGCCCGAGGCGAGCTTCAATATCGTGTCGCGCTGGGCTCGGACGGGCCAGCTGCGCGTCGACGGCAAGCGCGCCGCGCCGGGCGACCGGGTCGAGGCGGGGCAGTCGATCCGGGTTCCGCCCGCCGAGCCCGTTGCCGCCGCGGCGCCGGCGCGGGCCAAGCCGGAGCGGCCCAAGCTCAGCGACGACGAGATCGCCTTCGTCAACGAGATCGTCATCCATCGCGACGCCCAGGCGATCGTCGTCAACAAGCCGCCCGGCCTCGCCACCCAGGGCGGGACCAGGACTCCCACCCATCTCGACGGCCTGCTCGACGGTCTCGCCGACGACAAGGGCAACCGGCCCAAGCTCGTCCACCGGCTCGACAAGGACACTTCGGGAGTCCTCCTCGTCGCCCGCACCGCCCGCGCCGCCGGCTTCTTCTCCAAGGCCTT
>JBEVDE010000321.1:0-11108 GCA_040514175.1 Allosphingosinicella sp.
GGTGGTCACCGGACACGTCTCCTTTCTCGTCGAGGATCTCGGCGACAGCCTGCTGGTGCTGGGCGGCAACCAGAGCGACTCCGTTTCGCTCAAGACCTATCCGAAGCGCGGCTACCTCACCGATACGGTGGTATCGGGCGAGTCCGTGCGCGAGCTTTACGAGCTGCTCGGCTATCGCTGGCCGGCGGCGGGTTGAGGCCGAACGTTTCCCGGCGAAGGCCGGGATCCATCCGCGCCGCCTGAGCCGCTGGGCCCCGGCCTTCGCCAGGGAACAGCGTTCCGCCTAATTCCGCGCGGTCAGCGCCCCGGTGATGCCGTGCACGAGCTGGCCGCGATGCTGCATCGCCTGGCGATCGAGCGGGAGACGGTAGAGCGCCCGGAGAAAGCCCAGATCCTGGGCGGTGAGGTCGCGCGGCGGCGCCGAGGAATCGAACAGGGTCAGGATCGATCCCGCCGGGGCGGCCTCGGCATTCCTGATCTCGGCCAAGGCGACCAGGGCGGCATAAGCGGCGAGGGTGTCGAGCCGCCGGCCCATGGCCTGGTCCGTGTCGACGATGACGATGGCGCTGGTCAGGACCCGGTTGGTGAGGGTGCTCAGGACGCTGCTTTCATAATGCATCAGGGTCGGCATGTCGCCGCCGATGGACGAGCCCGCGCCGGAGCCGGCATGGGTGGCGGGTCCCGATTGGGCGGCGTTGCCGGACGTGGTCTCGGCGCCGCCGTGGCGGCCGCGGGTCTCGGCCGTATAGAGCCAGCGCACCGGCGCCTCGCCGCTCAACACCGCCGAGCGCGCCCGCGGGGTGAGATTGGCGACCCGCCGGGGCTCGCGCTCCACCACCTCCCGGGCGAGCGCGGCGCCGTCGGAGGTGAAGCTGACGACGATGTTGCGCCGGCAGCCCTCGGGCGCGACGGCGGCGCCGACGGCCTCGGCGACCCGGCGGATCTTCGCCTCCGCGGCGCGCTTGCCGATATCCTCGAGCCCGAGCACCTCGGGGCAGATCGGGGCGACCCAGCGGGCGGCGGGAGTCTCGCCCGCGGCCACGCCCGTCTCCTTGACGAAGCCGACGGCGAGGTCGCGGGCGGCCTTTTCGGGCAAGAGCGCGCCGACGGTGATGGACTGGTCGGGAGACTCGGCGGTCGGCGCCTGCGCCGCGGCCAGCGTCAGCCCCAGGCCGGCGGCGGCGGCGGCCCGGGCCAGGGTCCGAAGGCGCGCGCGCTGAACGGGGAGGTTCTTCTTCATGACCATCTCCAATCGACCGTCTAGAGGAATATGTCGGGCCTTCACTCCACCAGTGTGGCGAGGAAGATAACATCCTTTTGCCTTCTCGGCACCTGCCAGCGCTTTGCGACAAAAGCCCGAGCCGCGACGACGGACGGCACGGACCGGCGCTCGGACTGGCGGTTGACAGCCGCCGGCCGAAACCGGAGACAGCCGTTTGTTTCAAGGAGATAGGCATGCGTAAATTCAGCCTGGCATTGGCGGCGGTCGCGGCAGGGCTCGCTCCGGCGGGCGGAGTCTCGGCCAGGACGGACGCGCCGGCCTGGGTAAACCGGATCCTCGTCGAGTGGGACGCGATCCAGAGGAAGGACGGCTGGGTCCCGCAAGGCGAGATGCGCCCGGGCGCGCTGGCGAGCGGCGCCGAGGCGCGGCTGGACTATCCGCTGGCGGCCGGGACGATTTATCGCTTCGTGGTGGTGTGCGAGCCGGGCTGCGGCTCCGGCGACGTCGAATTGCTCGATCCGGCCGGGGCCCGGATCGGCGATGCCAAGGCCCTGGTCGAGATGCCCAAGCTCGAGGCGGCGCCGGCGGCGGCGGGGACCTACCGGCTGCGGGTGGCGATGACCGACTGCGCGTCGGCGGCCTGCGCCTGGTCGGCGCGCCTCTATGCGAAGGGCCCGGGTAAGTCCGATAAATAGCGGAACCTTGCCTGCCTTGCGGCTTTGTGAGCGCATGGACGAGGTGCGTTTCTTTCACCAGCAGGCCGAAAAGTGCCGCGCCGCCGCGGTCGCCGCGCAGAACGAGCACGCCCGCCGCGGGCTTCAGCAGCTCGCCAGCCATTACGAGCGCGAGGCCCGGCGGTTGAACCTGGCGGAGATCCAGGCGCGCTAGCCGCCCTATATCGTCTTGATTTCCCGGCCGGTCCCCAGTACAGGCCCGCTTCCGCTTTCGTTGTGTGCAGCGAAGGCTCCGTCCGAGACCGCCGGTGGGCTTGCCCTTAATGCCCGGCCTAGACGGGGATAGATTTTCGGCGCTCTTCCGCGCCGTCTCGCCGGTACCCACCGGCGCGCTCTCCCCATCGAGGACATAGGCGTTCGGCTTGCCGGGCGCTTGACTGCGTCCGGCGGATGGTCCGCCGGGCGATTGTGGAGACTGATATGGATCGCGCTCAAAAATCCGAGCAGGTCGCCCAGCTCAAGCAGACGTTCGCCGAGACGAGCGTGGTGGTCGTCACCCGCAATCTCGGATTGACGGTGGCCCAGTCCACCGCGCTCCGTAACCGGATGCGGGACGCCGGCGCGAGCTACAAGGTGACCAAGAATACGCTCACCCTGATCGCGCTCGAGGGCAGCCAATATGCGCCGATCGGCGATCTGCTGACCGGCCCGACGGCTCTGGCCACTTCGAGCGATCCCGTCGCGGCCGCCAAGGTCGCGGTGGATTTCGCCAAGACCACCGACCGCTTCGAGATCGTCGGCGGAGCGATGGGCGACACGATGCTCGATGCGTCCGGAATCAAGGCGCTGGCCGAGCTTCCGTCGCTCGACGAGCTGCGCGCGAAGATCATCGGCCTCATCCAGGCGCCGGCGACCAAGATCGCCCGCACGATCAACGAGCCCGGCGCGATGCTGGCCCGGGTGATCGGCGCCTTCGCGGCCAAAGAGGACGCGTAACCTCTCGACTTTGAACTGAACCCGAAGGGCGGACACGCCCAGGAACATGGAGACTTAAAATGGCTGACATCAATTCCCTCGTCGACCAGCTCAGCGAGCTGACCGTTCTCGAAGCCGCCGACCTCGCCAAGGCGCTCGAAGAGAAGTGGGGCGTTTCGGCCGCGGCTGCGGTCGCGGCTCCCGCCGGCGGCGGCGCCGCCGCCGCTCCGGCCGAGGAAGAGAAGACCGAGTTCGACGTCATCCTCGTCAACGACGGCGGCAAGAAGATCAACGTGATCAAGGAAGTGCGCGCGATCACCCAGCTCGGCCTCGGCGAAGCCAAGGCTCTGGTCGAGGGCGCGCCCAAGCCGGTCAAGGAAGGCATCGGCAAGGCCGAGGCCGAGGAGCTGAAGAAGCGCCTCGAGGAAGCCGGCGCGACCGTCGAGCTGAAGTGACCTGAGCGCCGCGAGGCGCGACGGTCATCCCGGACCTGATCCGGGATCCATGAACGCTTTTCCGTTCGGAGAATCCCGTGTTCATGGGTTCCGGCCTTCGCCGGAATGACGATAGAGAAGGGCGGCTCCCGCGAGGGGGCCGCCCTTTTTCGTACCGTTGACACGCGCTTGCGGGGATAGCTTAATCGCCCCTGGGAGGGCGGCATCATGGATGAGGACAACGAAAGGTTCGATGCCGTCCTGATCGGCATGTCCTATGATCGCAAGATCGACGTCATCAAGCTCGTGCGCGAGATAACCGGCCTGGGCCTCCCCGAGGCGAAGCATTTCATCGAGAATCTGCCCCAAATCGTGAAGTCGGATATCTCGAGCGACGAGGGGTGGGCGCTGGTGCGGCGTTTCGGCGACCTCGGGGCGAACATCGCCACCCGGCCGTCATCCCGGCCCTAGGGTCCGGGATGACGCCGGGGCCGGCTCAGACCCGTTCGGGCTCGCCGAGCGGCTTGGCGACGACGTCGTCGTGCAGGCCCGACGGATTGTCGATCCCGAAGTGGGCGAGCTCCTCGCCGTCCGGAACGCCGACCGCGAACGAAGCGGAGGTCCGGCCCTCGCGGCCGTCGGGCAGGCGATAGCGGGCGTCGGCGACGACCACCGGCAGGACGGCGTCGCCCTCGACCTGGGCGGTCGGCAGGGCGACCGAGGCCTCGAGGGTGCGCGATTCGCCGGCGCCGATGGTCACCGACGGGGTGTCGGCATGGTCGCGCGGAACGATCAGGGCGCTCTCCGCTTCGGAGGAGCCGGCGGCGAGCATCCAGGTCGAGATGCGCACGTCCTCGGCCGCGACCGGGCCGCTGTTGCCGACGGTGAGCTGGAACTCGACGCGGGCGTCTGATCCGCTCACTCCGGCGCGGACCGGGCGCATCGCCAGGTCGAGCTCGGGCCGGCCGGCGGGGATCGCGGTGTCGACGATCGGAGCGGCTGCGGCGACCGGAGCGACCGTTACCGGCGCCGGCGCGTAGGCCTCTTCCCGAACGTCGTCATAGACGTCGGTCCGGCGGCGGCGGCGAAGGGCGAAAAAGGCCAGGGCGCCGGCCAGCAGCAGCCCGCCGAGCAGCCAGGGCAGGAGGGACGCGCTTTGGTCCTGGGTCTCGACCGTGGTCGTCACCGGCGCCGGCGCGGTCTCGGGGAGCACCTCGAGCGGCGGGGTCTGGGCGACGGGCGGCGGCAAAGTGGTCGCGACCGGCGGCAGGGTTTCGACCGGGGCCGGAGCGACGGCGACCGGAACGGCCGGCCCCGGAACGGTCGCGGGCGTCCGCCTTACCGACCGGGTCTCGGTGCGCCGGGTGGTGGTGGTGCGGACCGGCGCTCGAGCCGCGGGCGCGGGGGTTACGGGCGGCGGCGCGACGGCCGCTTCGGGCTCGGTCACGACGGTTTCGGGCGGCGGAGTGGTCGCCTCCGGCGGCGGGATCGAAGTGGTGGCGTCCGGCGGCGACGTGGTCTCTGCGGGCGGCGCGGTGTCCTGCGCGATCACGGGGGTGAGGGGGAGCGCGGCGGCGGCGAGAAGTAGCGCGGCGGCGCGGGCGAGGGGGGTGCGATGGTTTTTCATATCAGGAGCACAACGAATTCGCGGCGCTTCGGGCTCGTTCCGTCGCACGAAGCGGGGCGGAGCGTGGCCGGGCAGCGGTGAGATGCATGAAATCCTCCCCGGCATTTGCCGGGGAGGGGGACCATGCAAAGCATGGTGGAGGGGTTCTTTCCGGAATTCCGAAGAACCCCTCCACCGCGCTTCGCGCGGTCCCCCTCCCCACGAATTCGTGGGGAGGATCAGCTGCCCGAATAGAGCTTCACCAGCCGGTAGAGGAAGGCGCGTCCGTCCATCAGCGACTTCACCCGGATCCGCTCGTCGAGGCCGTGGGCGTGGCTTCCTTCCTTGTCGGCGAAGAGTCCGGAAAGACCGTAGGTCGGGATTCCGGCGGGGGTGAGGAAAGCGGCGTCGGTGCCGCCGGCGGCCATCAACGGGACCAGCGGAACGCCCGGAAAGGTTTCGGCCGCGGCCTTGCGCGCCGGCCCGAGCACCCGTTCGGTCAGCGGCGGCGGCGGCGAGATCTGGCTTCTTGTCTCGAGGATCGTGATCTTCACCTGCGGATCGGCGACGACCCGATCCAGCGCCTGGCGGACCTGCTCGACCGAGGTGCCGGGAAAGATCCGGCAATTGACGTTGGCCCGCGCCCGCTGCGGCAAAGCGTTGGTGGCGTGGCCGCCCTCGAGCAGGGTGGCGACGCAGGTCGTGCGCAGGATCGCGTTCCAGGCCGGCTCGGCGGCGGCGAGGGTGGCGGCCAAATCCCGGTCGGCCGGGTCGGCGGCGAAGGCGGCCATGGCGGCGGAGGACGGGCCGGGAAGGAGCTTAGCCATCGCTCCGAAATAGCCGCGGGTCGCCTCGTTCGACTGGACCGGAAAGTCGTGGGCGCGGATCCGGACGAGCGCGTCGGCGAGCCGGTAGATCGCATTCTCGCGCACCGGACGCGAGCTGTGGCCGCCGGGGTTGGTGACTTCGAGCCGGTAGTTCTGGGGGAATTTCTCGCCCGCCTGGATGTTGAGGACGATCGGCTTGCCGGATTCGTCGAGCAGTCCGCCGGCGCCTTCGTTGAGCGCGAATTCGGCGTCGATGAGGTCGCGCTTCTCGGCGGCGAGATACTGGGCGCCGTTGAAAGCGCCCGCCGTCTCCTCGCCGCAGGTCAGGGCCAGCTTGATCGTCCGCTTCGGCCGGAAGCCCTCGCGCTTGAAGCGGGCCAAAGTGTCGACCCAGATCGCCGCCTGCGCTTTGTCGTCGGCGGCGCCGCGGGCGTAGAAGAAGCCGTTCTCCTCAACGAGGGTGAAGGGATCGCGCGCCCAGTCGGCGCGATTCGCCTCGACCACGTCGATATGGGCGAGGAGCAGGATCGCTTTCGCCTTCGGGTCCGAGCCGGGTAGAATTGCGACGAGATTTCCCTCCTTCGGGTGGGAGGGCTCGACGATCAGATGGAGGTCCGAATCGGGGAAGCCCGCCGCCTTGAGGCGGGCCGCCATGCGCTCGGCGGCGATCGTGCAGCTTCCGGCCGAGAGCGTGGTGTTGGTCTCGACCAGCTCCTTGTAGGTGGCGCGGAACGCCGCCTCGCCGGCCGCCGGCTGGGCGGAAACCGGAGCGGCCGCGAGCAGGGCCGCGGCCGCCGGGAGGGCTAAGCGCAGGGCCACGCCTACGGGCTGGCCGGCTCTTCGTCGTCCTTGGTGAGCAGGACGACTCCCAGGATGATGGCGATGATGATCGCCAGCGGCAGCAGGAAGCCGCCTCGGATCTGCTCGCCCTCGACCGTCTCGGACGCCGGAGCGACCTCGGCCGCGGGCGCGGCCGCCGGCTTCGGCGCGGCGGCGACCGGCGCGGCCGCCATCGCGGCGGCGGCGATCGCGGCGAGGATGGAATTGATACGCATGTATTTTTTCTCCTGAACGGCCCGAGCCTTGAGCGGGGACGTCAGGCCAGTCAAGCCTCGGCGCGGCTGAAAATCGGCGGGGCGAGCGGCGACCGCCACCGCTGAAGATTCGTCATGCCGGGCTCGACCCGGCATCCAGGAACACGGCGGCATTCGCACTCCAAAGGCGGTGTTCATGGGTTCCGGCTTTCGCCGGAATGACGGGCGTTACAGGGTGTCGAGGCCGAGCTCGGCGCGAAGGGCTTCCTTCGATTCGTTCTTGTGGCGCTCGGCGAAGGCGCGGTCGGCCGGGCTGGCGTAAGTCTGAAGCGCCTCGGGCGGCGGGGCGACGTGAAGCGCCAGCAGCAAGGCGGTGGTCAGGAAACCGGCGATCATCGACTTCATCGGACTTCTCCAGCGGATGAAGCCGGAATGGGGCCCGTGCGTCACAAGGGGATGCCGCGCCGGGGGGAGATGTGTGTCAATCGTGTCAGTTCCCCGGCGAAGGCCGGGGTCCAGCGGCGCCGACGGACGAACTGGGCCCCGGCGTTCGCCGGGGAGCCGGCGGGAAGATCGCTCCCTGCCTTGCCCCGGCCGCTTTTGAGGCCCACATGGCCACCATGCCCTTTCAGAACCTCCCATCGCGCCTCGCCGGCGCCTTGTCCGCACGCGGCTATGCCACGCCCACGCCCGTCCAGGCCGCCGTCCTGGAAAGCGAAGCCGAGGGGCGGGATCTCGTCGTCTCGGCCCAGACCGGCTCGGGCAAGACCGTGGCCTTCGGCCTGGCGATGGCGCCGCAGCTGCTCGGCGACGACGGCGGGGCGGGGTTCGCGCGCGAGCCTTTGGCCCTGATCATCGCGCCGACCCGCGAGCTCGCCCTCCAGGTCAGCCGCGAGCTGGCCTGGCTCTACGCCCCGGCCGGGGCGCGGATCGCGACCTGCGTCGGCGGCATGGACGCCTCGAAGGAGCGGCGCTCCCTCCAGCACGGCACCCATATCGTGGTCGGCACGCCCGGCCGGCTCCGCGACCATCTCGAGCGGGGCGCGCTCGATCTGTCGAAGCTTCGCGCCGTCGTCCTCGACGAGGCCGACGAGATGCTCGACATGGGCTTCCGCGAGGATCTCGAGGAGATTCTCGACGCGACCCCGCCGGCCCGGCGGACCCTGCTCTTCTCGGCGACCATGCCGCGGCCGATCGTCGCTCTGGCCAAGCGCTACCAGAAGGACGCGCTTCGGATCTCGACGGTCGGCGAGGAGCGCGGCCATGGCGACATCGCCTATCAGGCGATGACGGTGGCCCCCGCCGACATCGAGCATGCCGTCGTCAACCTGCTCAGGCTCCACGAGGCGGAGAGCGCCCTCTTGTTCTGCGCGACCCGGGAGAATGTCCGTCGGCTTCATTCGTCGCTGGTCGAGCGCGGCTTCAGCGCGGTGGCCCTGTCCGGCGAGCACAGCCAGAACGAGCGCAACCAGGCGCTCCAGGCGCTGAGGGACGGGCGGGCGCGGGTGCTGGTCGCGACCGACGTCGCCGCCCGCGGCATCGACCTTCCCAATCTCAGCCTCGTCGTCCATGTCGAGCTTCCGAGGGACGCCGAGACCCTTCAGCACCGCTCGGGCCGGACCGGCCGGGCGGGGCGCAAGGGCATCGCCGTCCTCGTCGTCCCCTATCCGCGCCGCAAGCGGGTCGAGATGGTGCTTCGCGGCGCCCGCATCGAGGTCGAGTGGATCAAGCCGCCGACTCCGGAGGACATCCGCCGGAGCGACCACGACCGGCTGCTCGCCGCCCTGCTCGAGCCGGCCGAAATCGAGGAAGAGGATCGCGACCTCGCCCGCCGGCTGATGGAGGCCAAGCCGCCGGAGGAGATCGCCGCGGCCCTGGTTCGAGCCCACCGCGCCCGCATGCCGGCGCCCGAGGAGATGGTCGATTCCGGAAGCCCGGGCGAGGTCCGGCGGCCGGAAGGCCCTCGGCCCGGCTTCGAGGACACGCTCTGGTTCCGGATGGACATCGGCCGCCGCCACAATGCCGACCCGCGCTGGCTCCTCCCTTTGCTTTGCCGCCGGGGCCACATCACCAAGTCCGAGATCGGAGCCATCAGGATCGCCGCGGGCGAGACGATGTTCGAGGTGCCCCGCGCCGCGGCGGGCCGCTTCATGCAGGCCGTGAAGCGCACCGCGACCGATGAGGACGGGGAGGGCGGGGTGCGGATCGAGCCGGTCGAAGGCAAGCCTCGCGACTCCGCCCGGCAGAACCGCCGGGCCGGGCCGCCGCCGCAGAAGCGCTACAAGGCGAAGCCGGCGCGGCGCGCCTGAGCCGGCGGAAGTTTCGGAAGTTTCGGAAGTTTCAGCTTCCCTAAAGACGAAAAACTTCCGCGCCGCGGAGGCCTTGCGTCGATGAGCAGCCGGGAAGGGGCGATGGCAGGCCATGAGTCAGAACATAGCACGAACAGAGTCAAACGTGAACCCGTTCGCAAATCGCCGAACGCCGGGGGTTCGGGCTCGACGCTCAGCCTCGGCGCGAAGTCGCCGCGAACCAGGGCGACTGACAATAGCCGCCGGCCGGCGAGGCCCGAAGCTCCGGCCTGGAGCTCCGAGGCTCGGGCTCGTGGCCGCGAGGCTCGGGCGGTGGCCCCGCTTCGGCGGTGCGGCGGAAGTCGAGCTCGAGTCGAAGCGCGGCGAGCAGCAGCATCGCGATCGTGAGCAGTGCAAGCAGGGCGGCGGGGTGCATCGTCCGGTTTTCCTCAACGCTCGCCCGGCTCGAGCCGGCGCCGGAAGCTGAGCTCGGCGCAGAAAGCCTGGAGGGTGACCATCGTCCCCATCATCAGCCCCAGCACCGCAATCCACGCCATCGCGAATTCCTTCCTCACTTCCGGCGGCCGGCGATTGGCCCGGCGCCATGGCAAGGGGTCTAGAGGGCGTCCGCGTCAGGACGATGTCACGGCCGAAGCCTGATTGTCGCAATTGTCACGATGCGGGGAGCGCCCGGGCCGGGGCTCAGCCGCCGGAGCGCTTGGCCGCCTCGAGCTCGTCGAGCATCGCTTCGATCCGGTCGAACGCCGCCTCCGGATCGTCGACCCGTCCCGCCTTGATGTCCTCGAGGCCGCGTTTCACGGCGGCCCGAAGGTCCGCGAGCCGGGCCTCGCGCGCGTCGCTCCCCCGGGCGGAGCTGTCGGAATCGTCGGAGCCGAGGCGGGGGCAATCGTCCATACCGGCGCACCTAACACCATCGAAAGATTATGCAAAATCCTCGATTCAGGCTCGATCGCGGTTGCGGCGGGGCGAGGTTGCCGGCCTCGCGGGGTGCGGACACGCGGAAGCAGACAGCCTTGCGGATCGGGGATTTCGGATCGGGCCGGCGCCGCGCGGAGACGGAAAAAAGCTGTCCTGCCCGTCCCGTTTTAAGCCGAACTTTACCTGCGCCCGCTAGAGCCGTCCTACGAAGCCCGTGGGGAGTGAAGATGCGGCCGGACCCGACTCGATGCCTGCTGCTGATCGACGACGAGCCCGCCCAGCGGCGGCTCGTCACCGCCATAGGCGCCCGCGCCGGCTGGTGGGTAAGGGGGGCGCCCGACGTCGACGCCGCGGCGAAGATCCTCACCGACGTCGACGGACCGCCGGTCGACGCCATCCTCCTCGACCATTGGCTGCCCGGGCCCGACGGCACCGGCGTGATCGAGCAGATACGGGCGCTTCGCCCCGATCTGCCCCTGCTCGTCATGACCGCCCAGACCTCGGTCGCGGTCGCGGTCGAGGCGATGCGGGCGGGCGCCCATGATTTCCTCGTGAAGCCGATCGCCCCCGACAGCCTGCTCGCGGCCCTCAATGCCGCCACCGACCGGCGCCAGCGCGGCGGCGGCGAGCTTCGCCCCCTTTCGGAGAAGATCTCGAACCGGCCGCTCGCCTTCGAGGAGATCGTCGGCTCGGCGCCGCCCTTCCGCTCGGCCCTCGCCGTCGCCGCCAAGGCCGCCCGGGCCCGGGTCTCGGTCCTGATCGAGGGCGAAAGCGGCTCGGGCAAGGAAGTGATCGCCCAGGCGATCCACACCGCCTCCCCGCGCGGACGCAAGCCGATGGTCACGGTCAATTGCGGCGCAATCCCCGAGAACCTCGTTGAATCCGTCCTTTTCGGCCATGAGAAAGGCGCCTTCACCGGCGCTTTCGATCGCCATGTCGGCCGCTTCGAGGATGCCGACGGCTCCACCCTGTTCCTCGACGAGGTCGCCCGCGGCCGCTTCCGCGAGGATCTCTATTACCGCCTCAACGTCGTCCACGTGCCGATCCCGCCGCTTCGCGACCGCGCCAGCGACATCCCGCCGCTCGCCCGCCACCTTCTCGCCCGCATC
>JBEVDE010000387.1:0-11769 GCA_040514175.1 Allosphingosinicella sp.
TGCGAGCGGGACGTCCTGGAGCTGCTCGTCGCGCCGCCGGGCGGTGACCACGATGTCGGCGCCCCCGGCGGCGGCGGGGGCGGCCGCCGCCGGGGTGGGTTGGGCCGTGGCCCCCCGCGCCGCCGCGGGCGACGACATCGTCGTCACCGCCCGGCGGCGCGACGAGCAGCTCCAGGACGTCCCGCTCGCCATCTCGGTGCTCGGCGGGGCCCAGCTCGACTCGACCGGAAGCATCAATGTCGGCCGGCTCCAGCAGATCCAGCCCTCGGTGCAATTCTTCAGCACCAACCCGCGCAACTCGGCGGCCAACATCCGCGGCCTCGGCGCGCCGTTCGGACTCACCAACGACGGCATCGAGCAGGGCGTCGGAATCTATATCGACGAAGTCTATTACAGCCGCATCGCGGTCGCGACCTTCGACTTCCTCGACGTCGAAAGGATCGAGGTGCTTCGCGGTCCGCAGGGCACGCTCTACGGCAAGAACACGACCGCCGGCGCGATCAACATCGTCACCCGCGCTCCGACCTTCGAGCCGGAAGCCCGGATCGAGCTGTCGCTCGGCAATCTCGACTATATCGCCGCCAAGGCTTCGCTTTCCGGACCGATCGTGGCCGACAGGCTCGCCGTCCGCATCGCCGCGTCGAAGAGCCGGCGCCGGGGCACGATCTTCAACGTCGCCAGCGACCGCTGGGTCAACGAGCAGGACAATCTGGGCATCCGCGGTCAGCTGCTCTGGCGGGCACGCGGCGACCTCGATGTGACTCTCTCGGCCGACTACAACCGCCAGAATCCGGAATGCTGCGCGCAGATCTACGTCCGCACGGGCGCCACCCAGCGTCCGCTCAGCCGCCAATATGCGGCGCTTGCGGCGGCCTTCAGCTATGCCCCGCCGAGCACCGACCCGTTCGACCGCCTCACCGATCTCGACACCCCGCTCGACGCCTTCCAGGAGATCGGCGGGGTCGCGCTTCGGGCGAAATGGGATATCGGGCCGGGCACCCTCACCTCCGTCACCGCCTGGCGCTTCTGGAACTGGGGCCCGTCCAACGACCGCGACTTCACCGGGCTTCCGATCACCACCGTCTCGGCCAATCCCTCGCGGCAGAACCAATATTCGCAGGAGCTTCGCTACGCCGGCTCGAGCGGAAGCCTGGATTATGTCGGCGGCCTGTTCGCCTACCGGCAGAAGCAGCACACCACCGGCGCCCAGGAGCAGGGACCGGCGGCGAGCCGCTGGCTGCTCAACCCGGCCAGCGCCAACGCCGGCAATCCGGCGGTTCTGAACGGCCTGCGCTCGGAAAACGACATAAGGCTCGAGACGACCAGCCTCGCCGCCTTCGGCCAGCTCAGCTGGCGGGTGTCCGACCGGCTCCGCCTCCAGCCGGGCCTTCGGGTGAATTACGACAAGAAGATCGGCTCCTACGTCGCGGTCGTGACCACCGGCGCCGGAAGTACGACCTTGAACAACGACCAGCGCGGCATCCTCGCGCCGCAGAGCTACGTGGCGAAGTTCAGCGACTGGAACGTCTCGGGCGATTTCACGATCGCCTACGATCTCGCCCCCGACGTGCTCGCCTATGCGACCTATGCGAAAAGCTTCAAATCGGGCGGAATCAACCTGTCCGGCCTTCCGCTCGATTCGGCCAACAATCCGATCCTCGCCGCGGCGGCGGTGAAGCCGGAGAAAGTCGACCATTTCGAGATCGGGCTGAAGACCCAGTTCCTGGACAGGCGCGCGACCCTCAACCTCGCCGCCTTCTGGACGGGCATCAAGGATTACCAGGCGACCGTCACCAACGGCCAGCTCGGCGTGCTTCGCGGCTATCTCGCCAATGCCGACAAGGTTCGGGTGCGGGGTCTCGAGGCGGATTTCTCGGTGCGGCCGGCGCGCGGGCTCAGCCTCTACGCCAGCGGCGCCTTCACCGACCACGAATATGTCCGCTTCGTCGACGCTCCCTGCCCGCCCGAGCTTGCCGGCGGCGCCGCCGCCACCGCGGCCAACCCGGCCAGCCCGCCGGGAACGCCCGGAGGCTTCAGCCCGGCCAATTGCGACATTTCCGGCCAGTGGCTGCCCGGAATCTCGAAATGGGCCTTCTCCTGGGGCGGCGAGTACAGCCTGCCGGCGAAGCTGCTCGGGCGTAAGGGCGAAGCCTATGCGGGCGCCGACGGCAGCTACCGCTCGCGCTTCTCCTCCAACCCGTCCCGATCCGCTTACACCGATATCGAGGGCTATGCGCTCGCCAGCTTCCGTCTCGGCTTCCGCACCGACGACGGCTGGAACAGCTTCCTCTGGGTCCGCAACGCCTTCGACGCCGAATATTACGACGTTCTGGCGACCCAGTCGGGAAGCACCGGCCTCGTCGTCGGCCAGCCCGGCGATCCGCGCACCTGGGGCGTGACCGTCCAGAAAAGGTTCTGACCACTTGACAGGAGAAACTGACATTCCGTCCGGAAGACCGCGGCGCGGCCCGAAGCCCCTCTCCCGCTTTACGCGGGAGAGGAGGGGCCCGCCCGCGGAGCGGGTGGGAGGTGAGGGTCTGTACACGGACTCGGCAAGACCCTCACCTCCCAAGCCTCCGGCTTGGGCCCCTCCTCTCCCGTGAAAGACGGGAGAGGCGAGAAGGCGGCTATCGATCCCGCTTCGAAACGAACGCCCCGCCCGCCACAAAGCTCTTCCTGCCGGGCGCGACAAGGCGTATGGACGGGGGCGCTCAACCCCTGATGGCGTCGACTATTGGCAAGTCTCTGACAACAGTCCAATATCCGCAGCGGGGATGCTGCGATTCGACAGGGCCGGGGAGTTTTGTGGTGATTGGTCTGGTACGTCATTGGTTGGCCGCGGCTTTGACGGCGGGCGTCATGGCCTGGTCTTCCGCCGCGGCGGCGCAGGATTTTTCGGGCTCCGACCCCGCCGGCTCCGGAGTCATCGTCTCCGCGGTGCGCTGGCTCCAGGGCACTCTGCTCGGCACCGTGGCGACCGTCGTCGCGGTCATCGCCGTCGCCTCCGTCGGCTTCCTCATGCTGACCGGCCGGATCAACTGGCGCTACGGCGCCACCGTCATCCTCGGCTGCTTCATCCTCTTCGGAGCGGCGAGCATCGTCGCCGGGATCCAGTCCACGTCCAGCCTCGGTAACTGAGGCATGGACGGCCTCGAACATGACCGGCTGTTCGTCGCCCTCACGCGCCCGCAGATGTTCGCGGGCGTGACCTATTCCTATTTCATCGCCAACGCGATCGTCGCGACCGAGCTGTTCCTGATCTTCAAGTCGATCTGGGCGGTGGTGGCGGCGCTCGTCATCCACGTCGTCGGAGTGCTGCTGTGCCTGCGCGAGCCGCGCTTCTTCGACCTGTGGCTGACCCGGGTCTCGCGCTGCCCGCGGGTGAAGAACCACAAGGTGTGGGGATGCAACTCCTACCGCCCCTGACCCGCGACCGGCGAGCGCCGTCGAGGGAGCTGCCGGCCGGCAAGCACCTCCCCTATGCCCGTCACCTCGACGATCATACGATCGAAACCCGCGACGGCCTCCTGATCCAGGTCCTCCAGATGCGCGGCCTGCTCTTCGAGACGGCCGACACGGAGGAGATCAACTACCGCAAGCGGCTTCGCGACGCGATGCTCCAGTCGATCGGCTCGTCGCGCTACGCCATCTATCATCACGTCGTCCGGCGGCGGATCGACGTCGGCCTGTCGGAAGGCCATCCCGATCCCTTTTCGCGCCAGCTCGACGCCGCCTGGCGCCGCCGCCTCGACGGCAAGCGGCTCTACGTCAACGAGCTTTTCCTGACCCTGGTGCGGCGGCCGCTGCAGGGCCGGATCGGGCGGCTCGACCGGATCCGCGAGAAGCTCGGCCGAGCCTCCGCCGCCCCCGATGCCGGCGCCGCCTACGAACGCCACCAGCTCGGCCAGGCGCGCGACGCCCTGATGGCGGCCCTTGGAAGCTACGAGCCTCGCCTGCTCGGGGTCTACGAAACCCCGCACGGGCCCTGCTCGGAGCCGCTCGAATTCCTCTCCCTCCTCTACAATGGCGAGATGCGGCCCGTGCTCCTGCCGCTGCAGGATCTGGGCGACTATCTCCCCTACCGGCGGGTCAGCTTCGGCCAGGAGACGGTCGAGCTCGGACCGGCGGGGCCGACGCCGCGAAGCTTCCTCGGCATGGTGTCGATCAAGGATTATCCCGGGCAGACGGTCGCGGGGATGCTCGACGAGATGCTTCGCCTGCCGTTCGAGCTCACCGTCTCCCAATCCTTCGGCTTCGTCGAGCGCCAGGCGGCGCTGTCGACGATGAATCTCGCGCTGAGGCGGATGCGCTCCGCCGAGGACGAGGCGGTGAGCCTTCGCGCCGAGCTCTCCAACGCCAAGGACGAGATCGCCGCCGGCCGGGCGGGCTTCGGCGAGCATCACATGACGATCGCGGTTCGCGCCGACACGCCCGCCGCGGTCGCCGAGGGGGTCGCCGAGGTGCAGGCCTCGCTCGCCGACCTCGGCATCATCTCGGTGCGCGAGGAGATCGCGCTCGAGCCCGCCTTCTGGGCGCAGTTTCCCGGCAACTTCAAATATATCGCCCGCCGCGGCCTGATCTCGACCGGGAATTTCGCAGGCCTCGCGAGCGGCCACAATTTCGCGCTCGGCCGGGCCCAGGGCAATCATTGGGGCGAGGCGGTGACGCTGCTCGAAACGACCGCCGCCGGGCCCTATTATTTCAATTTCCACCAGGGCGACCTCGGCAATTTCACCGTCATCGGGCCGTCGGGCTCGGGCAAGACCGTGGTCCTCAATTTCCTTCTCGCCCAGGCGCGCAAATACCGGCCCCGGATCATCTTCTTCGACAAGGACCGCGGCGCCGAGCTCTTCATCCGGGCGATCGGCGGCCGCTACGATCTGCTCCGCTCGGGCACGCCTTCGGGCCTCAACCCGCTCCAGCTCCCCGACAATGCGGTCAACCGCCAGTTCCTGATCGACTGGGTGGCCATGCTCGCCGGCGGCGCCGACATCGACGAGGTCGCCAGGATCAAGGACGCGATCGACGCCAATTACGAGCAGCCCGAGGACCATCGCCGGCTCCGCCACCTCGCCGAGCTGTTCCGCGGCGGCCATCGCCCGACCGCGAGCGACCTGTGGTCGCGGCTTCGGCCCTGGTGGGGCGACGGCGAGCGCGCCTGGCTGTTCGACAACGCCCGCGACCGCACCGATCTCACCGCCGAGGCCGTCGGCTTCGACATGACCCAGATCCTCGACGAGCCGGCGCTGCGGACTCCGGCGATGATGTACCTCTTCCACCGCGTCGAGGAACGCCTCGACGGAAGCGCGGCGATCATCGTCGTCGACGAGGGCTGGAAGGCCCTGGACGACGACGTCTTCGTCCGGCGGATCAAGGATTGGGAGAAGACGATCCGAAAGCGCAACGGAATCGTCGGCTTCGCCACGCAGAGCGCCCAGGACGCCCTCGAGAGCCGGATCGCGAGCGCCATCGTCGAACAGGCCGCGACCCAGATCTTCATGGCCAATCCGAAGGCCCGGGCCGAGGATTATGTCGGCGGCTTCGGCCTCACGCCGCACGAATATGAGCTGATCCGGACTCTTCCGGACAATGCCCATTGCTTCCTGATCAAGCACGGCACCGACAGCGTCGTCGCCCGCTTGAACCTCACCGGCGAGCAGGACCTGCTCACCATATTGTCCGGCCGCGAGCGCACCGTCCGACTCCTCGACGAGATCCGCGCCCAGACCGGAGACGACCCGGCGGAGTGGATCCCGCGGCTGCTGGAGGTGGCCTGATGTACGGCTGCGCGCCGCTTCCGCCGGGGTCGGGCTTCATCCAGTCGGTGCTCGCCTTCCTCGATTGCCAGGCCTGGTCGCTCGGCGCGCGCGGCTGGCAGGCGCTGGCGGCGCCGGGATCGACCGTGGCGATCCTGCTCACGGGCTTCCTCACCCTGTTCGTCGCCTTGTTCGGCTACCGGCTGCTGCTCGGCCAGGGGCCGGACGTGCGCACCGGCGTTCTCGCCTTCGTCAAGATCGGCATCGTCTTCGCGCTGGCGACGAGCTGGGGCGCCTATTCGACACTGGTCTACGACGTCGTCAACCGCGGCCCGGCCGAGCTTGCCGCCGAGATCGGCACCCCGAGCGGCCTTCCGGGCGCCGGCGGCGACCTCGTCGCCCGGCTCGACGGCGCCGACCGGGCCTTCGTCGCCCTCGCCGTCCTGGGCGAAGGGCTTCCGCCGCCCGGCTGGAACGCCAACCAGTCGGCCGGCGCCTCCGGCATTCCGCCCCAGCCCTATCCGGGCTTCAACAATTACGCGATCAGCGCGTCGCGAATGCTGTTCCTGATCTCGGCGATCGCCGGGCTCGGCGCCGTCCGGCTGATCGCCGGCCTGCTGCTGGCGGTGGGGCCGTTCTTCGTCGCCTTCCTGCTCTTCGACAATACCCGCTCCCTGTTCGAGGGCTGGATCCGGGTGCTGGCGGGGGTGGCTCTGGCCGCGCTCGGAATCTCGATCGCGCTCTCCGTCGAGCTCGCCTTGATCGAGCCCTGGCTGTCGGACCTCCTCGCCCGCCGCACCGCCGACGAATGGCTGCCCGGGATGCCGATCGAATTGCTCGTCGTCGCCACCGCCTTCGCCCTCATCGTCCTGGCGATGCTCTACGCCTCGGCGAAGACCGCCTTCGCCTTCCGGCTCGCTCCGCTCTGGCAGGCGGTGGCCGGCCGGGCCGAACGCAATTACGACCGGGAGGAGCGGCGCTTCGCTCCCGCCGCCGCCGCCGCCCGCGACGCGCCCCCGGCCGAAGCGCGCTCGCGCGCCGCCACCGTCGTCGACGCCGTCGCCGCCACCCAGAGGCGCGAAGGCGCCAACATCGCCGTCGCCGCGGCCCGAACTTCTCGCGGCGGAGGCGAGGCCACCGGCGCCTCGCCGACGGCCGCCGCCGCCGCCGGGGGCCGGACGGCGCCCGCTTCGCCTGCACCTGCCCCGCTCGGCCAGAGCTTCCGGCGCCGCACCCGCGGCCGGGTCTCGGCCAGCGCGGGCCGCCGGGACACCCGCTCATGAACGAACAAAATCGCGAGGCGCTCGACGCCTATTACAAGGACGCCGCGACCTGGAATCGCGACCGGCTCGACGCGCTGAACAAGTCGCAGCGCACCGCCTGGTGGGTGGCGATCGGCGCCGGGACCATCGCCATATTGGAAGCCGGAGCGTTGATCCTGCTGACTCCGCTGAAGACGGTGGAGCCCTATACCTTGCTGGTCGACCGGACGACCGGCTACGTCCAGGCGCTGAAGCCGCTGGACGCCGACAAGATCGCGCCCGACGCGGCGCTCACCCAATCCTTCCTCGTCCAATATGTGATCGCCCGCGAGAGCTTCGACATCGATACGGTCACGGCGAATTACAACAAGGTCGCCTCATGGTCGGCCGAGCAGGCCCGGTCCGGCTATCTGAGCGCGGTCCAGGTCTCCAATCCGCAGAGTCCGCTGGTGGTTTATCCGCGCACTACGGTGATCGAGACACGGGTGAAGAGTGTCTCTCCGCTCGGCCGCAACGTCGCCCTCGTCCGGTTCGACACGATCAGGAGGGACGCCGGCGGCCAGGTGCAGGCGCCGCAATCCTGGGTCTCGGTGATCCGCTACCGCTTCTCGGGCGAGCCGATGAAGCTCGAGGAAAGGTTCGCCAACCCGCTCGGCTTCCGGGTGCTTCGCTACCGGCGGGATGCGGAAAGCCCGCCGCCGCCGGCGACCGTGGTCGTGGCGCCGACGGCGGTTCCGGTCGAGGTGGTTTCGGGCAGCTCGACGACGACGGTGACGACCACGACCGGCCCCGCCCCGCTCGGCAGCGCGGCGGCGGCGGCGGCCCGGGCGGCGGAGGAACGCCGCCGCAACCGCCCGCCGGAGCCCGAGCTTTGATCCGGCTCCTCCTCGCCCTCGCCGGCGCAGCGCTCGCCTCGGCCCCGCTCGCGGCCCAGGTGCGGCCGCAGGCGGAGCCGGGCGGCGACCCGCGCATCCAGTCGGTCGCCTACGCCCCCGACCAGGTCGTCCTGCTCGAAGGGTCCCCGGGCTACCATATCACCCTGGAGCTCTCCCCCGACGAAAAGGTCGAGACCGTTGCCGTCGGCGACAGCAGCGCCTGGCAGGTGACGGCGAACCGGCGGGGCGACCTGCTGTTCATCAAGGCGCTGGTCGGCGGAGTCTCGACCAACATGACGGTCTTCACCAACGTCCGGACCTACAATTTCGACCTTGCGCCGGTCAGCTCGACCCAGATGGCCTATACCGTCCGCTTCCATTATCCGCCCCCGGCCGCGAAGGAAGAAGATCTGGCCGACGCCGCCGCCGAGGGGCGCTACCGCCTCGGCGGGGACAAGGCGCTTCGGCCCAGCGAGATCAGCGACGACGGCGTCCACACCTATATCAGATGGCCGCGCGACCGCGCCCTGCCCGCGGTCTACGCGGTCACCGACAGCGGCCTGGAAATGCTCGTCAACGGCATGATGCGCGAGGACGATCTCTTCGTCATCGACAGCATTTCGAGGAAGCTCGTCTTCCGGATCGACGGCGACGTCGCGACCGCGACCCGGCAGAGGAAGAAGCCCTGATGGCGAGCCGCACTCCACCGCTCGATCCGCGCATCGCCAATCCTCCCGAGCCGGAGGCCGACATGGCCGAGGAGCGAGTCCGCCCGGTCGTCGCGCTCCCCCGTTCCGGCCCGCCCACGGCGGTCCTGATCGCCGGCATGATCGCGGCGGCGATCATCCTGTTCATGATCCTCGATTCGCGGCGCCGAGCGCCCGCCGAGCCGGCGGTGAAGGTCAGGGCCGGCGAGGTCGTGGGCACGGCGCCGCCGCCGCCGCTCTACATCCCGCCGACCGCTCAGGCGGTCCCGGTGGCGGTGGTTCCGGCGCCGCCGCCGGCGGTGACGGCCCAGCCGGCGCCGGTCAGAATCCCGACTCCCGAATATATCCCGCAGCCGGCGCCCTATAATCCGCCGCCGCAGCCGTTCATCCAGACCTACCAGCCGCCGCCGACGTCGGCGCCGACTCGCCAGGCCAGCGGTCCGACCCTGGTCGTCGACACGTCGACCTCGACCCAGCCCGGCGGGGCGGGCCCCGGCGGCGGCGGGCCCGGCGGCCCCGGCGGCCAGGCCAGCCTGTCGGACACGTTCGCCGGCGACCAGTTCGTCGCCCGGGTGCGCTCCGGCATCTTCGCCAACCGCGCGAACACGGTCGCCCAGAGCACGCTCATCCCGGCCGTGCTCGAGACGGCATTCGATTCGCGCCGGCCGGGCTTCGCCCGGGCGGTCGTCTCCCGCGACGTACGCGGTTTCGACGGAAGCAAGGTGCTGATCCCCCGCGGCAGCCGCCTCACCGGCGAGTATCGGTCGGACATTCAGCAGGGCCAGAAAAGGGCCCTGATCAACTGGACCCGGCTCATTCGCCCGGACGGAGTGACGATCGCCATCGGCTCGCCCACCGCGGACACGCTCGGCCGGGGCGGCGTGAAGGGCAAGTATAACGGCCATTTCTTCGAGCGGTTCGCCGGTGCGATCCTCCAGTCGGCGCTCGACGTCGGCGCCAATGCGGCGACCCGGGCGGCGGGCGGAAGCGTCGTCGTCGCCCTTCCCGGCTCGACCCAGAATCTTGGCCAGACCCTCCAGTCCAGCCGGATCCTCCCGACCCTGACCGTGCCGGCCGGCACCAGCATCGGCGTCTTCGTCGCCCGCGACCTCGATTTCGGCACCACCGAGGGCCGGAGATGAGCGTCGCTTTGGCGGAGGAGATGGCGACCGGGCCGGGCGTCTACCTTCGCTCCTTCCTAGCGCCTCTGACCGGGATGCTCGCCCGCCCCGACGTCACCGACATCTATGTCAACCGGCCGCACGAGCTCTGGGTCGAAACCACGAGCGGCGGCATCGAGCGGCACGAGGCTCCGGGCCTGGACGAGGCCACCCTCGCCCGTCTCGCGCGCCAGATCGCCGCTTTGTCGCATCAGGGGATCAGCCGCGAGCATCCTTTGCTGTCCGCCACCCTTCCCGATGGCGCCCGGATCCAGGTCATCGCTCCGCCGGCGACCCGCGGCCCGCTGGCGCTGGCGATCCGCAAGCACGTCTCGCCCGAGCTCGACCTGTCCGATTATGTGGCGTCCGGCGCTTTCGGCGAGACCCGGGCGAGGAAGGGATTCGAGCGTTCGGAGGGGGACCAGGCGCTGGCCGACATGCTAACCGCCGGCGACATCCGGGGCATGCTCGCGGCCGCCGTCAAGGCGCGCAAGAACATCCTCGTCGCCGGCGGAACCTCGACCGGCAAGACTACCTTCCTCAACGCCCTCCTCAAGGAGGTGCCGGCCGAGGAGCGGCTGATCCTGATCGAGGACACGCCCGAGCTCTTCGTCCGCCATGAAAATCACGTCGGGCTGATCGCCGCCCGAAGCGCGCTCGGCGAAGCCCAGATCGAGACGGACGATCTCGTCGCCGCCTCGCTTCGAATGCGGCCCGACCGGATCATCCTCGGCGAGCTCAGGGGCCGCGAAGCCTATTCCTTCCTGCGCGCCGTCAATACCGGCCACCCGGGATCGATGACGACGGTCCACGCCGACAGCCCGGAGCGCGCCGTCGAGCAGATCGTCCTGCTCGTCCTCCAGGGGGGAACCCAGCTCAACCGGGACGACGTGCGCCATTATGTCAGCAACACGATCGACGTCTTCGTCCAGCTCACCCGGGCCGGCGGCCGCCGCCGGGTCGCCGAGGTCGTGCTTCGCGACTGATCGCGAGGAATCGACGACCCGCGGTTGCAAATCGCGCCGCCCCGATTAGGATTAAGGCCATGAAAAAGCTTGCTCTAACGCTCGTCGTCATGGCCCTGGCGGCCCCCGTCGCCGCCGCTCCGGACGTCGCCCCCGCCGTGAAGCGCAAGCCCGCCGCGGCGTCGACGCCGCCGGCCGCCCCGCAACCGAATGCCACGGGCCCGACGCCGTCGCCGATCGCGCCGCAGCAGGCCGTCCGCACCCTGAGCGAGCGCGATTCCTACCACGCCCTCACCGCCGCCGCCGGCCAAAGCGTAAGCGACTCCGCGCTCGACACCAGCCTGATCAGGGTGATGAGCCGCCTCGTCTCCGCCGGCCGCTGCGGCGAGGCCGCGACCCTGGCGTCGCGCGACGGCCGCAAGGATCTCGCCGCACGGGCGCAGCAGCTCTGCAAATAGCGGGCGGAGGCACTCGGCCGCCCGGCCGACCTAAGTCCGGCGTGGCGATTCAGGTTCTGCGCACGGCGCTTCAGGGGTTCGGGGTTGCCGCGGCCTCGTCTTCGCCGTCGGCGGGATGATGGACCGGGAGCGACCACAGGATCTGGCCGCGGAGCAGCGCCTCCTGATCCTCCAGGCCGGCGCGCCGCGCGGCCGCGCGTTTGGAGAGCAATGCCGCCAGGATCGCTTCACGGCTCGCAAGCGCGCCCGGCGCCCGCCCCTTCGCAAGGGCCGTCGCGAGCCGAAAAGAGAGGCTCGACCGCTTCACTGGCGGGTGCCTGACGGGAGAGAGGCCCGATTGTAATCGCCGTTTCCACTCAACGACGGGTCATTCGACATGGGTGACTCCAAGGGTTTGGAATCCGGAGCTATCCCAAAAAGCTTTAATCAACTCCTTCACGGTTCGAGCTGGATGTCCGAGACCGCCCTGGACCCTTCCTCCGGACACAATTGAGACAATTCTCGGCGGAACGTGACATCCGGCGGACACGGTTTCGCGGCAGATGACGCTGCACACGGCGACGCCCGGGGGCGCGCTGCCGTAAAA
>JBEVDE010000050.1:0-3326 GCA_040514175.1 Allosphingosinicella sp.
CCTCCACCGCGCTTCGCGCGGTCCCCTCCCCCGGAAATCCGGGGGAGGAATTAGGAGTGAAACCGCCGCTGCCTCACAGCCGTTGAACCCTCCATGATCCTCCTCATCCTTCTCCAAGCCGCCGCCGCGCCGCCGCCCGACATCGAGCTCAATATTAATCTACGCGCGCGATCCGTGACGATCGAGCAGAAGGGCGACGCCCGGCTCGAGGTGCGCGGCGAGGGCCCCGGCAACCGCGTCGACGTCAAGGTCGAGCCCAGGGCGGAAGGCCGCGCCGAGCTTCGCGACGTCTCCGTCGACCTTCATGCGGAGGCCTCCGTCCAGCAAGGCGTCAAAATCGACGCCGAGGCGGAAACCGGCACGCCGCAGTAACGTTTCGCTCCCACCAACAGGGAGTGATTCATGCGTTTTTATCCGTTGCTTGCGGCCGCCGCCGCCCTCGCCGTCTTCGCCTCGCCCGCCGCCGCCCAGGACCGCCAGGATCGCCGGGGCACACCCCAGCGCGCGGGGGCGCAGTCGACGGCGCTCGCCCAGGCGGTGTCGCAGGGCCAGGACCAGCCCGACGTGCTGCTCGACATTCCCAATCTCTCGGTCGACGAGATCAACCTCGAAGTGAACAACCTTCAGGTCCATATCGCCCTCGACGCCCGGCTGGCCAATCTGCTCAAGCTGACGGCGGGGGCCGACGCCAGCATCGATCAGGTCAAGATCGGGATCAAAGGCGTCCAGGCGACCGCCACCCTCGTCGTCCGCCTCGACAATGTCCGGGCGATCATCGAGCGGACCCTGCAGACGCTCGACAACAATCCCCAGCTGGTGACGCAATTGCTCTCGACCGTCGACAATACGGTGAACACGGTGGGCGGGGTCGCCAACAACACGGTCGGGACGGTGGGCGGGATCGCCGGGACGGCGCTGAGGAACGGACAATTGCTCGATCTCGCCGCCTCCGGCCTGACCGCGGTGTCGCAGACGGTGAATTCGACCGGCCAGACGGTGCGCACCGTGCGCGACCGGGCCGGGCAGCTGCTCGAGGTGGTCACCGACAGCGCCGGCCGCATCGTCAGCTCGCGGCGGGCGCCCCGATAGACTCGAGCATGGGGTCCGGCTTACAGTCGGACCCTATGGCGACATCGAGCGACAAGGCGCGGGCTTTCGCCGCGCTCCACCGGCCGGGCGACCCGGTCGTCCTCTTCAACGCGTGGGACCCCGGCAGCGCGAAGACGGTGGCCGAGGCGGGCGCGAAGGCGATCGCCACGGGCAGCGCCTCGGTCGCCGCCGCGCACGGCTTCCAGGACTCGGAGGCGCTGCCGCTCGAGCTCGCTCTGGCCAATGCCGCTCGGGTGGCCGGGGCGGTCGAGCTTCCGGTCACGATCGACTTCGAAGGCGCCTACGGAGCGGGGCCCGAGGCCGTGGCCGGCAACATGAAACGCCTCGCCGAGACGGGCGCGATCGGCTGCAATTTCGAGGACCAGGTCGTCGGCGGCCAGGGCCTCTATCCGGTCGAGGCCCAGGCGGACAGGATCCGGGCCGCGCGCGCCGCGGTCGGGCCGGACTTCTTCATCAACGCCCGCACCGACATCTTCCTCAAGACCAGGGCGGCGACCCATGAGATGGCCGCGATCGACGAGGCGCTCGAGCGGGCCCGGGCCTATGCCGAGGCCGGCGCGAGCGGCTTCTTCGTGCCGGGCCTCGTCGATCTCTTCCAGCTTGCGACGATCTGCTCGGCCTCGCCGCTGCCGGTCAATTTCATGGCCTTTCCCGGCGCTCCCGAGACGGCCGCGGTGGCCAAGGCCGGGGTGGCCCGGATCAGCCATGGTCCCTACCCCTACATCCTGGTCATGAAGGCCCTGAAACAGGCGGCGGAGACGATCTATGGCTAAGGTGACGGGGCTGGGCGGGGTCTTTTACAAGGTGGAGGATTCGGAGGCGACGGCGCGCTGGTACACAGAGATACTCGGCGTCGGCGGCGAATGGGGCGCGACCTTCCCGTTCGCGGGCGATGCGGAGGGCTATACGGTGCTGTCGCCGTTCAAGGCGACGTCCGACTATTTCGCGCCGAGCGAGGCGACGTTCATGATCAACCTCAGGGTCGACGATCTCGACGGGATGATCGCGGACCTGGAGTCGAAGGGAATCGACATCCTCGGCCGGCAGGACGAGGAATATGGCAAGTTCGCCTGGATCCTCGATTGCGACGGGATCAAGATCGAGCTGTTCCAGCAGGTGGGCCCGGCGCCGGAGTGAACTAAATCCTCCCCGCGATTTCGCGGGGAGGGGGACCATGCGAAGCATGGTGGAGGGGATCTTCCAGGGCCAAGAACCCCTCCACCGCGCTTCGCGCGGTCCCCCTCCCCCGGAAATCCGGGGGAGGAATTAAGTAGCCTTCCGCCGCCTCAGCATTCCGCCCCGGCCCGCGCCGCCGGACTTGAGCACGTTCCTCCGGAACAGCCGGGCGCCGAGCGCCACCGTGAGCCACACCCACAAAGCCTGCCAGGCCAAGGCCAGCGCATGCGGCCAGAGTTCGGCGGTCTGGGCGGCGCGGGCGACCATGGTGAGGGGGGAGCTGAACGGGAAGATGGCGGCGCCCAGGCCGAGCGGGCTGTTGAAGGCGCCGACGGCGAAGGAGGCGAGAAGGAAGATCAGCATCTGCCCGACCGTCACCGGCATCGACAGGGTCTGGACCTCGCGGACCGAATTGGCCTGGCTTCCGATGCCGAGAAAGAGCGCTCCGAGCAGGAGGTAATTGGCGCTGTAATAGAGCAGCACGAGGAGGATGAAGAGCGGCCAGCCGACAGCCGGCTCGGGCAGGCTTCCGCCCTGGCTGGGAAGGAAGGCGAGGCCGGCCAGGGCGCCGCTCACCCAGACCCCGATGCCGACCAGCGAGACGGCCAGCATCGCGCCCAATTTGCCGACGAAGATGGCGTCGATCGGAAGCGCGGCGGCGAGAACCTCGATGATCTTGTTCGATTTCTCCTCGAGCAGATTGGACAGCAGCATTCCGGCGAGGAGGACGGTGAGCATGAAGAGGAGGAGCTGGCCGGCGCGGGCGGTGATCGCCCGGGTCGCGGCGAGCGCCCCTTCCGACCGGTCGGTCTCGACGACCCGGATCGCGACAGGCGCCGCCGACCGGCCCGCCGCGGCGAGGGCGCGCTGCTGAAGCGCCTGATCGAGGATCAGCGACATCTGCTTGCGGATCGAGCCGTCGCCGCTGATCGCTCCGGTGAGCATTGGCCGTTCGAGGCCGCCGGTCAGAACGGCGAGGATCCGCTTGCTCGGGCTTCCCAGCAGCGCCTGGACCTGCCGGGCGGGGTCGCCGTCCGGCT
>JBEVDE010000109.1:0-3497 GCA_040514175.1 Allosphingosinicella sp.
GCGGAGAATTGGAACGGGTTCGGCTCCCCTTCCTCCGCCAGCAGGTGAAGAAAAGGGAAGGCCGGCCGAACATGTGCCTCGCCGACTTCATCGACCCCGAAGCCGAGGATTGGATCGGCGGCTTCGCGGTCGGGCTCCACGGCCTCGAGCCGCACCTCGCCCGCTTCAAGGCCGAGAATGACGATTATTCGGACATCCTCCTCAAAGCGCTCGCCGACCGCCTCGCCGAGGCCTTCGCCGAAGTGCTTCACGCCCATGTCCGCAACAGCGTCTGGGGCTATGCCGAGGAGCATCTCACCAACCAGCAGCTGATCCGCGAGACCTATGCCGGCATCCGCCCGGCCCCGGGCTACCCCGCCTGCCCCGACCACAGCCTCAAGCCCGTCCTGTTCGACATGCTCGGCGGCGATCCGGCCGGGGTCACGCTCACCGAGAGCATGGCGATGCTCCCGACCTCGGCCGTCTCCGGCTTCTACTTCGCCCATCGCGACAGCCAGTATTTCGGCGTGGCGAGGATCGGCCGCGACCAGCTCGAGGATTATGCGGTCCGGCGGGGGGTGTCGCTTCAGGAAGCGGAGAGGTGGCTGAGGCCGAACCTCGACTGAGTCCGTCATCCCGGACCTGATCCGGGATCCATGAACACGAACGGCCGATAAGGCACGCGGCGGTGTTCATGGATTCCGGCCTTCGCCGGAATGACGGAAATCGACTTCGGCGCAACGATGCGTTACGCCTTGTCCCCGAGGAGACGCGCCGTGCCGATTTTCCCGAAGATCCAGAGCCCTTGCCCTTACAAGAGCAACCTCGCCGCCGTGATGGACGGGGACATGTGCCGAGCCTGCAAGCGCAACGTCTTCGACCTGACCGCGATGGACGACGACGAGCGCCTCGCCTTCCTCGCCGGCTGCGAGGAAGAGGTGTGCGTATCGTACCGGCTTCCGGTGCGCGCGGCGGTGGCCGCGGCGGCGCTGGCGGCGGCGGGCATGTCGGTTCCCGCGATGGGCCAGGAAGTGGCGGCGCCCGACATGGAAGCCGTCATGGAGTCGGATGCCGTCCCCTACGATGAATCCTTCGACATCATCGTTGGCGGCATCAAGGACCCGAAGAATGTCGAGCTGGTGGAGGTCGACGCCGACTCCTCCGTCCCCGAGCTGCCGATCGTCTACGACGACGAGGAGGCGGCGGCTCCGCTTAAGTCCGAGGCCGGTCCGGCCGGGGCCTGATCTCCGACATTTCCTTCCATTCGAGCAGGCTGGCGAGCTGTCCGGCGGCGAGGATCGAGCGCGAGTCGCCGTCGCCGACGGTGAGCGCGATGTGGGTGCTGTCGAACGAATCGAGCGCGAGATCGAAGCTTCGCCAGCGGCCGTCCACATAGGCCAGGGTCCAGCTGTGCGGCATGAAGGTGTTGGCGACGCCGTGATAGCGCTGCCGCGAATAGACGAGGCCGCTGGCGACCTTGGTCGGGATTCCGGCGGCGCGGCCGAGCGCGGCGAGCAGCACCGCCGCCTCGGTGCAATCGCCGGCCCCGCGGTCCAGGGTTTCCAGCGCCGAAAAGTGGCCGGCGAAATCGATCTTCCCCAGATAGGGCCGCGCCTTGGCGGCGAGCAGGCCCATCTTGCGCGAATCGCTCGTCGAAAGCCGGGCGATCGGCCGGGCGATCGCCTTCAGTCGGGGATGATCGCTCTGCAGCCAGGCGGTGGGTCTGAGCGCTTCGTCGAGCGAATCTTTGGCGGTCGAAAGGCCGGGGCCGCAATCCGCGCAAATGTCGAGGGCGACTCCGCCGGCGGAGGCCGTCGTCCGCTGCTCGGTCGTCTGAGGCAGCGGGAAATTCAGCCCGTCCCGATAGTCGAAACGATAGCGGATCCGGCCGCGCATCGCCTCGGCGGAGATTCGAAAGGGCGACTTCACCATGGCGCTCTGAAGCAGGCGGTAGGCGCCATGGGGCTTGAGCGCCGTCTCCCGGTCGGAGCTCGCGATGGTGACGCTGGTGCCCATCATCGGCTGGGTCATCGCTCTCACCCGCCCGTCCGGGGCGAGGGTGAGTCGGCCCACGGCGCGCAATTCGCCGCCCTCGTAGCGCCGGCGGACGACGGAGACGCTGCCGTCGGCATTCGCCGCGCCCGGGGCGGGCTCGATGACGACATGCTCGATCGCCATCGCCGCGACGTTGAGATTGTCGAACTCGAGGCGCGGCGCCGCCGTCCGGTCCCAGCCTCGAAGCAGCCCCAGGCCGGAATCGAAGCGGACGCCCGGCGCGAGCGCCACGGTCGAGGCGCGGCGGTCCGCCGGAGTCGAGCGGACGATCTCCGCTCTGTCGGGCCCGATCCGCGCTTCGAGCCGCGACCAGCTCCGCCCCACCCGGGAAAATTCGGTGATCGAAACCGGCCGGCCAGACCGGTCCTCCCTGACGATTTTCCGCTCGGAGATTCGGGTGTCGCCCTCGCCGCTGGCGATGAGAATCTGCTGCTCGGAAATCGTCTCGTCGCCGTCCGGTCCATGGCGGGTTTCGCTCCGGCCATGGCCGATCGGAGCGCCGTCGGCGGCGACGATCCGGTACCAGCTTTCCGTCGCGGGCGGCGGCGCAGCGGCGCTGGCGAGCAGCAGGAAGGGGGCGACTCGAAGCGCGGAGAGAAAGCGAAAGCGTCGATTCTGCAGGGCCATGACCAATGGCTAACCCCTTTGCCTCCCCGTCGCCAGATGGTGAGGGGGACCATGCGAAGCCTGGTGGAGGGTAACCGGCCTGTCGCCACGCTCGCGAAGCCCCCCTCCACGAGCTTCGCTCGCAGGGACGCTGAGGGATGCTATAGCCGCCTCGTGAATCGCCTTCTCTTCGCCCTCTTGCTGCTCTTCTGCGCCTTCCCGGCGAAGGCCCAGCTGCCGCCCGGGCAGAAGGCGATGGCCGTCCGCCTCGTTCCCGAAACATCGACCCCCGCCGCCGGCTCGAACGTCACTTTGGCCCTCGTGATGAGCCCGCGCCCGGGTTGGCACGGCTATTGGCAGAATCCCGGCGACGCCGGCGTCGGCACCCGCATCGCCTGGCGGCTTCCCGAAGGCGCCGAGGCGGGGCCGATCCGCTTTCCGGTGCCGGAGCGGCTGATCATCCAGGGGCTGATGAACTATGTCTTCGAAGGCGAGCACGCCCTCCTGGTCGATCTCCGGCTTCCGTCCGGCCTCGCCCCGGGCACGATCCTGCCCGTCCGCGGCAAGGTCGACTATCTCGTATGCACCGACCGCATCTGCGTCCCGGAGTCTGCCGATCTCGCCGTCGACCTCGAAGTGGGGAGCGCAAGCTCGGCCGCCGCTGCGGGCTTCGACCTTTACCGTCAGGCCCTGCCCAGGCCGCTGCCCGAGACGGGCCGGTTCGAGCGCCGCGGCGGCCGGCTAAGGCTCGCCATTCCGCTACCGGCGACGGCGGCTCTCGACGATCCCTATTTCTACCCGGTCACCGAGCAGGCCCTCGTCTATGCCGCGCCCCAGTCGGTGTCGCGGCGCGGCGA
>JBEVDE010000115.1:0-4071 GCA_040514175.1 Allosphingosinicella sp.
TAGCGGCGGCGGGTGGTCGGGCGGCGGCGGCCGGGATCGTCGTCCAGATGCGCTCTCGTGTCCCAGCGGTCGGCGGTGATGTCGATGCCGCCGCAAAAGGCCAGGGCGTCGTCGATCACGGCGATCTTCTGGTGATGGCTGCCGGCGCCGGGGTGGGCGGAATCGAGCTTGAAGTGGATCTGGCGGCTGGCCCGCCACACGCCCATCCTCGCCAGCGTCGTGCCGCGCCCGAGCACGCTGTAGGCCATCCCGCTCCAGGCGAGCATGTAGATCTTCAGGCCCGGCCGGTGCTTGACCAGCCAGGAGATGAAAGGGCCGAGGCAATTGGGCGGATCGCCCTTGCCGCCGGGCTCGTCGAGCGGGATCCTCGTGTCGACGTCCCAGCCGATCAGCATGATCTGCTTCTGTGCCTTCAGCATCGCCTGGCGGACGAGGCGGAAATAATCGCAGCCGTCGACGATCAGGGCGGCGCGATGGGCCCGGGCCAGCCGCCAGCAATTGCGGCCGGGCTCGAGCTGGAAGATGCGGCTTTCGCGGTTGCGCGGCGTTTTGGTGGTCACGATATCCGGAACGTATCTCGTGCCGCAGCCGTTCCAAATTGAAATCTCCTCTCCCGCTTTCCGCGGGAGAGGAGGGGCCCGCCCGCGAAGTGGGTGGGAGGTGAGGGTCTTGCCGAGGCCGGTGTACAGACCCTCACCTCCCAAGCTTCGCTTGGGCCCCTCCTCTCCCGTGAAGGACGGGAGAGGGGTTCGACAGAGGAGAAAGTCACTTGCGCAACGTCGCTCTCGCCGCCCTGCTGCTCGCCACCGCCGCCTGCGCGACCCGCCCCGCCGAGCCGCCGGCGACGGCCGCCGCGCCGGCGGAGGGTTACGACCTCGCCGCCCAGCGGGCCAAGATCGCCCGAATCCCGATGGCGCCGAACACGGCCTTCCTCAATGCCGAGGAGCGGGAGGTGGTGAACCTTTTGATCCAGGCGGCGGAGCTGATGAACCCGATCTACCTGCGCCAGCGGTCGGTCGAGAATCCGACCATCCGCGCCGAGATCGCGCGCAGCCAGCATCCCGAGAAGGCGGCCCTGCTCGACATGTTCGACCTTCATTTCGGGCCCTGGGACACGCTCGCCGAGAACCATCCCTTCTACGGCGGCGAGGCGATGCCGGCGGGCGCCGGCTTTTATCCCAGGGACCTGACCAAGGCCGATTTCGATTCCTATCTGGCCGCCCATCCCGGCGAGAAGGAGGCGCTCACCAGCGGCTATACGGTGGTGAAGCGCAAGGGCGACCGGCTGGTCGCGGTGCCGTACAGCGTCGAATATCGGCAATGGCTGGAGCCGGCGGCGAAATTGCTTGAACGCGCGGCGGCGCGGACGGGCAATGCCTCGCTCCGCAAGTTCCTCAACCTTCGGGCTAAGGCTTTCCGGACCAACGATTATTACGAATCCGAGCTGGCCTGGATGGACGTCGGCGGAACCCCGATCGAGGGCGTGATCGGGCCCTACGAAGTCTATACCGACTCGCTCTACGGGACGAAGACCGCGTTCGAGGCCTTCGTCACCGTCCAGGACCCGCGCGAAAGCTCGGCCCTGTCGCATTACAAGGCGCTCCTTCCCGACATGGAGCGCAACCTGCCGGTCGAGGAAAGCTACAAGAATTTCAACCGGCCGTTCACCTCGCCGATCCTCGTCGCCGACCAGGTCCATGGCGGCGGCGACAATGTGCCCGGAGTCCAGACCATCGCCTTCAACCTGCCCAACGACGAGCGAGTCCGGGAGGCGAAGGGGGCCAAGAAGGTGATCCTGGCGAACGTGCTCGGCGCCAAATACGACCGCATCCTCGCGCCGATGGCGGGGCTTGTGCTCGCGCCCGACCAGGCCCGCCTGGTGACGAAGAAATATATGACCCAGGAGACCCTGTTCCACGAGCTGTCGCACAGCCTCGGGCCGGGGACGATCAGCGTCGCCGGCCGCCAGACCACGGTCAATGCCGAATTGAAGGACCAGTATAGCGCCAGCGAAGAAGCGAAAGCCGACGTGATGGGCGTGTACAACATCCTCTATCTGATGAAGCGCGGCGAGCTTCCGATCGCCGAGCGCGAGCAGCTCCTCGCCACCTATTTCGCCGGCATCTTCAGGGCGGTGCGCTTCGGCATCGACGAGGCGCACGGCCGCGGCGCGGCGATGCAATATGACTATCTGAAGGGCAAGGGCGCGTTCCGCTGGGACGAGGGGGCGGACCGCTTCAGGGTCGATTACGACCGGATGGAAGCGGGCCTTCGCGACCTCGTCGCCGAGCTGGTGCGGCTTCAGGGCAAGGGCGACTATGCCGGCACCAAGGCCTTTTTCGACCTCCACGCCCGTCTCGACGAGCATGCCCGCGCGGTGCTGGCGAGCGCGGCCCATATCCCGACGGATATCCAGCCCGTCTATCCGGCGAAGGTGTAGCGGCGGGAAGCCGGCGAAGGGCGGGCGCCGGCGCGCCCGCCCTCCGTCAGCCGATTTGCCGGAATCCCGGCCTCAGAGCAGCCATTCCTGCGCATGGGCCAGCGGGCCGCCGCCGGAGGGGATCGTCATCATCATCGCCATGCCCGCATCGTCATTGGCGATGAAGGCGTGCGCGAAGCTGCCGTTGGCGGTGGCGCTGTTGCCGGCGTCCACCACCACCGATTCGGCGAACTCCAGGATACCGTCGGCGATGGGATCGACGGTGATCTGGGCGGTGTCGCTGCCCGCCGCGAAGGTGACCGTGCCGAGCCCGGTGCCGATGCTGTAGCTCGTCGCCCCGGACAGCGTGAAGTCGGCCGAATCGGCCGTCCCGGTCACCGCGAAGTCGGCGATGAGCGCGGCGGCGGTGTCGCCCGAGCGGGTGAAGGTGTAGACGAGGCCGGTGCCGCTGTCCTCATCGACGGAGACGGCCGAGACCGTGACCGTGATGAAGGTCGGCGAGGCGCTGCCGGTGAAGCCCACCGTCTGGACGGTCGAGGTCGAGCTCGACACCTCGTTGTTGCGGGCGTTGAAATAGGCGTTGACCGCCGCCGTGTCGGTCGGAGCGCCGAGATAGCCGTCGAGGTTGACGGTGCCGTCGTTGCGCTGGCGCACCCTGATGTCGCCGCCGGCGAGGACTCCGCCGAGCGAGTGGGTGAAAGTGTTCGCCAGCAAACCCGCACCGCCGATGTTGAGGTCCATGTGCGAGGTGACTCCGGGCCCAACCAGAGCGTTCTGGGCGAGGATGCCGTTCTGCGCGTTGCCGGCACCGTCGAGCAGAATGTCGATGTCGTTGCCGGTGATCGTCGCCCGGGTGATGCCGTTGCCGTCCTGGCCGGACTGGACGAGGATCGCCCGGGTGGTTCCGGCATAGCCGATCGTGTTGTCGGTGACGGCGACGTTCATGGTGCCGCCGCCGGGATTGTTGATCGAGACGCCGTCGGCGGCGACGCCGTTGCCGACCGTGATCGTGTTGTCGTGGAGACGGGCGTCGAAGACGTAGCCATTGTCGAACGACGAGCCGCTGAGGGCGACCGCGACCGAATCGCCCGTGCCGCTGGCGAACACATTGCCGGATGCGTCGACGTCGACCTTGCTGTTGTCGCCGGCGCTGACCGCGAGCTGGTTCGCGTTGCCGGTCGAATTGCTGCCGGCGACCCGAACGTTCATCGTCGCATTGTCGAACGCGTCGGCGACGATGCCGCCGCCGCTGTTGTTCTGGACGCTGACGGTCTCGAGGTTGATGTTGGCGATGGCGGAGCCGCGGATGCCGAACAGATAGCCGCTGCCGGCCACGGCGGTCGAGGCGCTGCCGCCTGAAATATGCAGGTCGAGATTGCCCGACTGCATCTGCAGGTTGACGTTGTCGTCGGCATTGCCGGTGATCGTGCTGTTCACGATCCGCCCGGCGCCCGACATGTTGTAGAAATGGATGCCGTCCTCGTCGGCGGCGTTGCCGACACCGGTGATCGACGAGTTGAGCAGGGCGAAATTGGTGACGTTGTTGCCGTTGATGCCCTGCTCGGCGCCGCCCACGATGTTGATATTGTCGAGCAGGACGTTGCTCACCGTGACGAGGTGGATGGCGGCAT
>JBEVDE010000176.1:0-4791 GCA_040514175.1 Allosphingosinicella sp.
GGCAACCAGCCCGGCCAGCACCGCCCTCCTTGCCGGCGGCCTTCTCCGGGCGATCCCGACCATTGCGGGTATTGAGTACGGACCCTAGTGGCGGTGCGCCGGCTTCGGCCTGGTCAGGCTCTCGTGGACGAAGGCGACGAACTGGTCGGGCTTGATGAAGCCGTCGGCCATTCCGTAGGGCGCGGCCGGCTTCGAGGCCTGGATCTGGGCCAGCGTGCGCTTCGCCCGGATTCCGGCCGCGACTTTGGCGCGGATGTCGATCAGCATGGCGCGATAGGCGGCCAGCTCCGCCTTCGAGGCGACCGGGCCGTGGCCGGGGATGATCCGGGTCGTCTCGTTCGACCAGGCCAGCCCCTTGTCGACCGCCGCGATCATCCCGTCGATCGAGCCGCCGGAGCTGAGATCGATGAAGGGCCGCGAAAATTTGTGGAAGAAGGTGTCGCCCATGTGGAGGACGTTGGCCTTCTGCCAGTGGACCAGCGAATCGCCGTCGGTATGGGCGTCGGCGACGTGGACGACGTGGAGGGTGTCGCCGTTGAGGTGAAGAGTGACGCCGTCCTCGAACGTCACCACCGGCAGAGCGCCGGCGGGCGAGGCCGGAACCTTGTCGTTGAGGGCGGCGATGAACTGTTCGCTCGACATGCGCGTGCGCACGTTGCGGTGGGCGAGGATCACCGCGCCGCGGCCACCCATCGCTTCGTTGCCGCCGGTATGGTCGCCATGCCAATGAGTGTTGACGACGAAGCGCACCGGATCCGGATCGACGGTCGCGATCGCGGCGACGATCTTCCCGCTCATCGGCGCATATTGATCATCGACGATGATGTTGCCGTCCGCACCGTAGGAGAGGCCGATATTGCCGCCCGCGCCGGTCAGGACGGCGACGCCGGGCGCGATCTTCTCGACCTTGACCTCGACCTTGGACAGGTCCTGCTGAGCGGCCGCGGACGAGGCGACCGAAGCGGCGATAGCGAAGGCGAACAGTCGGCGCATGGATTTCCCTTTCCGGTGACTTGGCGATCCTAGCGCCGTCGGCCGCGCTCCGGAAGCGGGCGGGGCTGCGGCCCCGTCGCCGGCCCGGCCGCGACCGGCCAGCCGTCCTTCCAGACGAGGCGATCGATCAGCAGGATTCGGCGGGTGTTGATTTCATCGGTCGCCTTGGTGCGGGGCCGGTCCGTATCGACCGCGTGGTAGACGATCCAGCTGTCGCCGCGGGCGTCGTCGATAACGCTGTTGTGGCCGGGCGCGTACCAGCGGCCACGCGTCTCGAGGATCGCGCCGGGCCGTGCCTCGAACGGACCGGTCGCGGTTCGCGAGCGGGCGACCAGGACGGCATAATGGGCGTTCCTGCCGCAGCAATTGTCGCCCGAATAGAAGAGATAGTACCAGCCCCCGCGGCGGACCACCCAGGCGCCTTCGATGAGCGCGGCGTAAGGGACGTTCTTGTCCGGCCGGATCAGCTCGATCGTCTCGCTGCCGGGGGCGAAGGACAGTCGGTCCCGGGCCAGCTCGCGCACCTTGATCGGCCCGAAGCCGGAGCCCCAATAGAGCAGGCGCCGGCCGGTCGCGGGATCGTCATAGGCCATGGGGTCGATATTGACGAAGCCGGGGCCGCATTGGAGCGGCCGGCCCATGTCGGTGAAGGGCCCTGCCGGCCGATCGGCGGTGGCGACGGCGAGGCAGAGGCCCTTCGTGTCGTCGGCCAGCGCGTCGTCGGGCTTGGCCGAATAATAGAGGAAGTAGCGGCCTCCATGCTCGGCGACGTGCGGCGCCCAGAAATCCCGGGTCCTGCTCGCCCAGGCCGGCCTGGCGGGGAGCGCGTCGCCCAGAACCTCCCAGGCGACGAGGTCGCTCGAGCGGGCGACCTGGAGGTTGATCCACCGGCCCTCGCGCTCGGTCTGGGTGGCGTAGACGTAGTAGAAGCCGTCTTTGGCCCGGAGGATGGCGGGATCGGGGAAATCGGAGTCGATCACCGGATTGGCGAAGCTGGCGGGTGGAGCGGGCGCGGTGGCGCAGGAAGTGAGGATGAGGGCGATCAGGGCGAGCTGGAGGCGCATGGCCGGAGCTTAGCGAAGCATCCTCCCCATGCGAAGCATGGGGAGGGGGACCAGGTGAAACCTGGTGGAGGGGTAGCTGGCTGGAAATTCCGAGGATCAGGCGCCGGACGGCGAAAGCTTACGCCGCTTACCCCTCCACCATGCTTCGCATGGTCCCCCTCCCCCGCTTCGCGCAGGGAGGATTTAAGCGTCGAACAGGCCCTTCAGCTTGCCGAAGAAGCTCTTCGAGGCCGGACATTCCTCGCCGGTCTCGGTCTCGCGGAACGCCTCGAGCAGCTCCTTCTGCCGGGCGCTCAATTTGGTCGGGGTCTCGACGTCGACCTGGATGACCATGTCGCCATGGCCGCGGCCGTTGATCACCGGCATCCCGGCGCCGCGCTGCCTCAGCTGCTTGCCGGACTGGATTCCGGCCGGGATCTGGATCGAATGCTTCTGCCGGTCGAGACCGGGCACCTCGATGCAGCCGCCCAATGCGGCGGTGGTGATGCTGACCGGGCAGCGCACGAACAGGGTCGTGCCCTCGCGCTGGAAGAAGGCGTGGCGGGCGAGGTGGATGAAGATGTAGAGATCGCCGTTGGGGCCGCCGCGGACTCCGGCCTCGCCCTCGCCGGCGAGGCGGATCCTCGTGCCTTCATCGACTCCGGCCGGGATCCGGACCTCGAGCGAGCGCCGGCGCTCGACCCGGCCCTCGCCGCGGCATTTCTCGCACGGATCGGCGATGACCTGGCCGACTCCGCGGCAGGTCGGGCAGGTGCGCTCGACGACGAAGAAGCCCTGCTGCGCGCGGACCTGGCCGCGGCCGTGGCACATGGTGCAGGGCCTGGCGCTGGTCCCGGTCTTGGCGCCGGAGCCGGCGCAGGGCTCGCATTTGGCGGTGGTATCGATGCGCAATTCGACCTGCTTGCCGGCGAAGGCGTCCTCGAGACTGATCTCGAGGTCGTAGCGAAGGTCCGATCCGCGCAGGGCGTTGGATCGGCGGTCGGCCTGCTGGCCGTTCATGAACTCGCCGAAGATATTCTCGAAAATATCGGAGAAGGAGCCGAAATCCTGGGCCCCGGCGCCGAAGCCGCCGCCGCCGTTCTTGAAAGCGGCATGGCCGAAGCGATCGTAGGCGGCGCGCTTCTGCGGGTCCTTCAGGCAGTCATAGGCTTCGCTGATCGCCTTGAACCGGGCCTCCGAATCCTTGCAGCCCGGATTGCGGTCGGGATGGCATTCCATGGCGATCCGGCGATAAGCGGACTTGAGGGTCCGCTCGTCGGCGCCGCGCTCGACCTGGAGCAGCTCGTAATAATCGGTCTCGGTCACTTCATCCCTCTCCCTGCAGGGGAGAGGGACAGCCGCCGCGCAGCGGCGGCAGGGTGAGGGCCTCGGCCCTCACCTCGATCCGTTCCCAATCAGAATCGCTCATACGTGCCCTCACCCTGCCGCTTCGCGGCTTTCCCTCTCCCCTGGCAGGGAGAGGGAGGGATCCTCAGCCCTTGTTTTCGTCGTCGACCTCGGAGAATTCGGCGTCGACGACTTCCTCTTCGGCGCCGCCCGCTTCCGCTCCCGGCTCGGCGCCCCCGTCTTCGGAAGCGCCGCCGGCCGCGCCGGCCTGCTCCTTCTCGTAAATCGCCTGGCCGAGCTTCATCGCGACCTGGCTCAGAGCCGCGGTCTTGGTCTTCATCGCCTCGATGTCGCCGCTCTCGACCGCCTGCTTGGTCTCGTCGATCGCGGCCTGGATCTCGGTCTTCAGAGCCTCGTCGATCTTGTCGCCATGCTCGGCGAGCTGGCGCTCGGTCGAATGGGCGAGGCCCTCGGCGCTGTTCTTCGCCTCGGCGCCCTCACGGCGCTTCTTGTCCTCCTCGGCGAATTGCTCGGCCTCGCGGACCATCTTCTCGATGTCGGAATCGGCGAGGCCGCCCGACGCCTGGATCCGGATCTGCTGCTCCTTGCCGGTGCCCTTGTCCTTGGCCGAGACGTGGACGATGCCGTTGGCGTCGATGTCGAACGTGACTTCGACCTGAGGCACGCCGCGCGGCGCCGGCGGGATGCCGACGAGGTCGAACTGGCCGAGGATCTTGTTGTCGACCGCCATCTCGCGCTCGCCCTGGAAGACGCGGATGGTGACCGCGTTCTGATTGTCCTCGGCGGTCGAGAAGGTCTGGCTCTTCTTGGTCGGGATGGTCGTGTTACGGTCGATCATCCGAGTGAAGACGCCGCCCAGGGTCTCGATGCCCAGCGACAGCGGGGTGACGTCGAGCAGGAGCACGTCCTTGACGTCGCCCTGGAGGACTCCGGCCTGGATGGCGGCGCCCATGGCGACGACCTCGTCCGGATTGACGCCGGTGTGCGGCTCCTTGCCGAAGAAGTCCTGAACGATCTGGCGTACCCGCGGCATGCGGGTCATGCCGCCGACGAGGACGACTTCGCTGATGTCCTCGGACTTCACGCCGGCGTCCTGGAGCGCCTTCTTGCACGGATCGAGCGTGCGCTTGATCAGATCCTCGACCAGCTTCTCAAGGTCGGACCGGGTGATCGTCTTGACGAGATGCTTCGGACCGTTCTGGTCGGCGGTGATGAAGGGCAGGTTGACCTCGGTGGTCTGGGCCGAGGAGAGCTCGATCTTGGCCCGCTCGGCGCCTTCCTTGAGGCGCTGGAGGGCGAGGCGGTCGCCGCGAAGGTCGATCCCTTCCTGCTTCTTGAACTCGTCGGCGAGATAATCGACGATCTTGGCGTCGAAATCCTCGCCGCC
>JBEVDE010000177.1:0-11762 GCA_040514175.1 Allosphingosinicella sp.
CCTCCACCACCCTTCGGGTGGTCCCCCTCCCCGAGCAAGCTCGGGGAGGATTTTGGGAGTCACGAAACCGTCACACACGTGCAATAAGATCGACTCGATGACAGGCTCCGCGCCAGTCCTGGACCGCCCCGCCCTCTGGGCCGCCCTCTCCCATATGCAGATAACCCTGCCCGGCTACACCACCCGCTTCGAGGAAGCGCTCGCCGAGCAGCAGGGCTGGCCGCGCCGCTTCGCGAACCGGGTAACCGACGAATATCGCCGCTTCCTCTACCTCGCCGCCACCGCCGGCTCCGAGGTGACCCCGTCGCAGGCGGTCGACGAGGCCTGGCACCTCCACCTCACCTTCCCCCACTATCGCGAGGAGCTGTGCGAACGCATCCTGGGCCACCCGCTGGAGCACCGTCCCGGCACCGGCGAGCCGGAGGATGAGGAGCGCTACCAAGTCCAATATGAGGAGACGCTCGCTCTGTATGAGCGCGTCTTCGGCAGGGGGCCGCCCAGGGACATCTGGCCCCCCGCGGCTGTGGAGGACGAGGACGAAATCAAGCCACCGTCCGCTCGGGAGCGGGCCCGGACGATCAGCCGTCGCCTTGCGGCCGGAAGCCTGGTCGGAAGCGTCGCGACGCTGCCTTTCGCGCCCGTCGTCAGCGTCACCTTGGTCTTCGTGGCCCTGTTCTTCTTCCTGCTCTCGCAGGCTCCGGCCACTGCCGCTGCGGCCAATTGCGGCGGCTCCTGCGGCGGCGGATCGGCAAGCTCCGGCGACGATTGCGGAGCAAGCTGCGGCGGCTCGTCCTGCGGCGGCGGCTCCTGCGGCGGCGGAGGCTGCGGCGGCGGCGGCGACTGAAGGATTCCCCGGCTCCGGAACAAAATAAAAACGATAGGCGCTTGCCAGGCAAGCTATTGGAACATACAGGGAAATGTATGGCCCAGCTCGACCTCCAGCAGAAGCTCGCCATCCTCGCCGACGCGGCGAAATATGACGCTTCCTGCGCCTCCTCGGGGACGTCGAAGCGCGACAGCCGCGGCGGCAAGGGGATCGGCTCGACCGAGGGCATGGGCATCTGCCACGCTTATGCTCCCGACGGGCGCTGCATCTCGCTGCTCAAGATCCTGCTGACCAACTCCTGCATCTTCGACTGCCATTATTGCATCAATCGCAAGAGCTCGAACGTCCGCCGCGCCCGCTTCACCGCCGAGGAGGTCGTCCGGCTCACCCTCGCTTTCTACCGGCGCAATTATATCGAGGGCCTGTTCCTCTCCTCCGGCATCATCCGCTCGTCCAACTACACGATGGAGCAACTCGTCGAGGTGGCGCGAAGCCTGCGCGAGGACCATGATTTCCGCGGCTACATCCATTTGAAGACGATTCCCGACGCGGACCCAGAGCTTGTCCGGCTCGCCGGAGTTCATGCCGACCGCGTGTCGATCAACGTCGAGCTGCCCACCGCCGCCGGCCTCGCCCGGCTCGCTCCCGAGAAGGACGGGGGGCGGATCGAAGGCGCGATGAAGGACATGCGCGCCTCGATCGAGGACGGCGCCGACGCGAAGAAGCGCTACAAATCGGCGCCCGGCTTCGCCCCGGCCGGCCAGTCGACCCAGATGATCGTCGGCGCCGACTCCGCCACCGATACCGACATCGTCGGCCGCGCCAGCACTCTCTACGACCGCTTCCGCCTCCGCCGGGTCTATTATTCCGCTTTCTCGCCCATTCCCGACGCCTCCGCCGTCCTTCCGCTGCGCAGGCCGCCGCTGATGCGCGAGCACCGACTCTATCAGTCGGACTGGCTGATGCGCTTCTACGGCTTCTCGCCGGCCGAGGTCGCATCCGCCGCCGATCCGGCCGGGATGCTTCCGCTCGACATGGACCCCAAGCTCGCCTGGGCGCTGAAGTTCCGCGCAAGCTTCCCCGTCGACGTCAACCGCGCGCCGCGCGAGACGCTGCTCCGGGTGCCCGGCCTGGGCGTCAAGGCGGTCGACAAAATGCTCAAGAGCCGGCGCTGGCGACGGCTCAGGCTCGAGGACGTCGCCCGGCTCACCGTCTCCATTGCCAAGGTGCGGCCGTTCATCTGCGCGGAGGGCTGGAGTCCGGCGGTGCTGACCGACCGCGCCGATCTGGGCGCCTGGTTGAAGCCGAAGGACGACCAGCTGGAATTATTTGCCTGATCGAGATTCGTTCGGGCTGAGCTTGTCGAAGCCCTCCGCTTGCTTGCAAGGGGAAGAGAAGGAACGGGCTTCGACAGGCTCAGCCCGAACGGTGATGATGCACAGCGTCCGTTTATCGAGCGAAGACGATTTCGACGGCTGGCGCGACTCCGCCCGCGCGCTGGCGAGCGCCGGCATCCCGTCGGCGGAGGTGAGCTGGCAGGTCGGCGATTCCGGCGGCGACCTCTTCGCCGCCCCCGCTCCCCTCCCCGCCGGCGGCGGCGCCTTCTCGGTCCCTCGCGCCTTCCTCACCCTCGCCGAGACGGCGATCTGCCATTCGGACCCGGAGCGCTTCGCCTTGCTCTACGCCCTTCTCCTGCGGCTTCGCGAGCGGCCCGGCCTGATCGCCGATTCGGCCGATCCGCTCGTCCAGAGGCTCGAGCGGATGGCGAAGGCGGTGCGCCGCGACGTCCACAAGATGCGCGCCTTCCTCCGCTTCCGCGAGGTCGAGACGGACGATGGCGCGCGCTTCGTCGCCTGGTTCGAGCCGGAGCATCACATCGTCCGCCACAATGCCGGCTTCTTCACCCGCCGTTTCGCCAACATGGCCTGGTCGATCCTGACCCCCGGGCTTTCGCTTCACTGGGATGGCGAGACCCTGAGCGAGGGCCCCGGAGCGTCCCGCGCCGACGCTCCGGAGGGCGACCCGATCGAATCGGTGTGGAAGACCTATTATGCCTCGATCTTCAATCCGGCCCGGCTCAAACGCGGCGCGATGCTCAAGGAGATGCCGAAGAAATACTGGAAAAACATGCCCGAAACCGCGTTGGTGGGAGAGCTCATCGCGGGGGCTCAGGCGCGCGAGGCGAGGATGGTCGAGGCAGGACGCGTGACGGTCGGCGGCAATCTTCGGACCGCCTGGGAAGCGGTGCGCGACGAGGCGAAGGCCTGCACCCGCTGCCACCTCTACAAATGCGCGACCCGGACCGTGTTCGGCGAAGGCCCGCTCGACGCCCGCATCCTGTTCATCGGCGAGCAGCCGGGCGACCAGGAGGATCTCGCCGGACGCCCGTTCGTCGGCCCCGCCGGCCAGCTCTTCGACCGCGCCCTCGGCGACGCCGGAATCGACCGCGGCGCGGCCTACGTCACCAACGCCGTCAAGCATTTCAAGTTCGAGCAGCGCGGCAGGCGCCGGATCCACGCCAAGCCCGACGCCGGCGAGATCGAGGCCTGCCGCTGGTGGATCGAGCAGGAGCGCCTGCTCATCCGCCCGCCCCTCACCGTCGCGCTGGGCGCCACCGCCGCCCGCTCCGTTTTCGGCAAGGCGGTGACCATCACCGCGATGCGCGGCCGCGCCCACGAGCTTCCGGAGGGCGGCGAAGCCTGGGTGACCGTCCACCCCAGCTTCCTGCTGAGGGTTCAGGACAATAAGGAAGCGGAATATGCGCGCTTCGTGGCGGATTTGCGCGTGATCGGGGAAAGGGCGAAAGCGCTGGCCTGAATATCCTCCCCATGCTGCGCATGGGGAGGGGGACCAGGCGAAGCCTGGTGGAGGGGTAACTGGCTCGGACAGAGGAGTGTCGGGCGCGAAACGGCATCAGCCTGCGCGAGAACCCCTCCACCACCCTTCGAGTGGTCCCCCTCCCCATCTTCGATGGGGAGGATTTCCTACAATCGAACCAGCATCTTGCCCATGTTCGCGCCCCGGAACAGGTCGAGAAAGGCCTCGGGCGTCGCCTCGATGCCTTCGCGGATCGTCTCCCGGCTGGTCACCTTCCCGGCCGACACCCAGCCGCCCATGTCGCGGTAGAATTCGGCCATTTCGGGCAGATAATCGGTGTAGATGAACCCCTTCATCATGATCCGCGCCGCGATCACCCGCATGATGTAGCGGAAGCCGTGCGGGGGCGCGCCGTTATAGCCTTCGATCATGCCGCAGATGGCGAAGCGGGCATTCTGGCGGGCGGCGGCGAAGGCGGCGTCGAGATGCTCGCCGCCGACATTGTCGAAATAGACGTCGATCCCCTTGGGCGCCGCCTTCATCAGCGCCGGAACGATCGGCTCCGCTTTATAGTCGATCGCCGAGTCGGCGCCCAATTCGCGCACCCAGGCGACCTTGTCCGCTCCGCCCGCCGAGCCGATCACCTCCATTCCCATCGCCTTGGCGATCTGGACCACCGCCGAGCCGACCGCGCCCGCCGCCGCCGAGACGAACACAATGTCGCCCGCCTTCGCCTGCGCCGCCCTGAGCAGCCCGAAATAGGCCGTCGCCCCGGTCAGCCCGAGATTGCCGAGCCAGTGGAAATCCTCGACGGGCAGCGGCGGCACCTTGTTGAACTGCTCCGCCGGCCCCGAAGCGCCCTCGCGCCAGCCCGCCATGTGGAAGACGGTTTCGCCCTCGGCGAAATCGGGCGAGCGGCTCTCGACGACCTTGCCGACCGCCCCGCCCTGCATCGGCGCTCCGACCTCGAAGGGCGGAACGTAGCTCTTCACGTCGTTCATCCGCCCGCGCATGTAGGGATCGACCGAGAGCCATTTGTTCTCGACCCGGATCCAGCCGTCCTGAAGCGCGCCCAGCGGCGCCTCCCTCAATTCGAAATTGTCCATGGTCGGCATGCCCTGAGGGCGCGACTTCAAATGCCAGGCGCGGGTGGTGTTGGTGCTCATCGGCCCCTCCATGTTCGTCGTGCCGGACTTGATCCGGCATCCATCAACACCGGCCTGAGCGAGTAGCTTCAGGCGGCGGTGTTCATGGATTCCGGCTTTCGCCGGAATGACGGGAGGAGTCAAAGCGGCCGGATGGAGGGCTCTGGACGGGAGCCGCAATCAGGGCATAAGTTCCTTCTGGGAGGGGCGCATGGACTGTCACAGCTGTGGCAAGCAGATCGAAGCAGATTCCCATTTTTGTCGACTTTGCGGCGCCGCGCAGCGGCCGCTCGCCGACGTCAAAAACACTCCAGGCGACGCGGGCAGTGTAAAGGGTTCGTCGGAGCTATGGCCTTTCTGGTTCATGGGCGGCCTGCTCCTGGTCGCTGTACTGATGGTTTTGGCCTTCAACCAAGGCGACCCATCGTCTGCGCCGCCGTCAGTGACGGCGACGACGGACACCCCCGACAATCTTGCCGCGGTCGATGGGCTTGCCGCCGTCGATTCGCTGAATCCCTCCGAAAGCCTTGTAAATGCCGAGGCGGTGACCCCGACTGCGCCCCCCGAGCCCTGGACGTACAGCACGACCGAGGACAAGGTGCGTGGAGCGACCTCCTATTTCGCCTCGACCACCAGCACCAATTCGGTCGAGCTCGACGCTCCTTATGACGGCGGATCCACATTAAGGATGACCGTTCGCAAGTCGCCGGCACACGGTGCAGACGTCATCCTCCTGCTGAGCTCAGGCCAGCTTCTCTGCCGGGCATATGACGGCTGCTACGCCACAGTCCGCTTTGACCGCGAACCGGCGGAGCGCGTCGAGCTGGTCGAGGCTTCCGACAATAGTAGCGACACGGTCTTCGTTTCCGAGGCGAGACCCTTCATCACCAAGCTCAAGAAGGCGAAGCGAGTCATCGTCGAGCTGGAGATATACGAGGCCGGCCGGCCCCAGTTCGAGTTCGATATCGCCGGCCTTAAGTGGGGCCACTGACACTCAGCAAGCAGCCATATAAAAGCCCGACCCCTGCGAAGGGGCCGGGCCTCTTTGCGCCGCTCTACGCTCAATCGTCGTTGCGGCTTCCGTAGGTTCCGGAGAAGCTCCGGTCGAGGGCGTGGGGGCCCTCGCTGCCCTGGCCCGGGCGCTCGAACAGGGCGCGGCCGTTATCCTCGTTGCGCCAGGAGTCCATCGCCGAGGCGGCGGTGCGGTTGAGAATCACCTTGTCCTCGACGCTCTCGACCCAGCCGCAGGGCACCGAATGGTGCATTCCGCCGGCTTCGGGATCGGACTTGGCGAGGATGATGCGGTCGCCGCGGACCTTGTCGACCTTGCCGACATGGGTACCGTCGGAGCCGACCACCTCCATATGCTCGGTCGCCTGGCCGAGCAGCTGGCGCTGGCTCGCGCGCTTCTGCCGCCAGCCGCCGAACTCCTGTTCGAACTTCGACTGATGCTCGCGCCGATATTCGTCATAGTCGCGGTCGAGATCCTCGATCTGCCGCCGCCGCCATTCGGAATAATGCGGGTCGTGGATGTCGCCGCCGAAGCCGCCGCGGGTGAGATCGCCGCTGCCGCCATAGCCCGCGAACCTCTGGCCCATCGGCCCCGAGGTTCCGACCCGGCCCGGATCGTCGCGGTCGAAACGGCGGCCCTGCTCGGTATAGCCGCCGAAGCCGGCGCCGGAGCGGGCGACGCGGTCGTTGCCGAAGCTTTCGTCGCCGCCCGAGGGGCCGCCCCAGCGCTCGCCGCGCTCGCCGCCGACCGGGCTGGCGGACCAGCCTTCGCGCTCGCTCGGCCGGTCGCGATCCCAGCCACCGGGGGCGCCCGGACGGTCGCGGTGCCAGCTCTCGCCGCGCTGGTTGCCCCAGCCGCCGCCGAAGCCGCCGGAGCGCGGATCGTTATCGCGGCGGGCGCTCATCCTTTGCTCCTGCTCCCAGCGGCGCTCGTCCATCTCGCGCCGGCGCTGGGCCTCGTCGTCGCCGAACCAGGAGCGGACCTCGTCGCCGGCCCGGTCGAAAAAGCCGCGGTCGTCGCCGCCACCGCGCCAGCCGCCGCGCTCGTCGCGACCCTGCCATCGATCCCCATAGCGATCGTCTCTGCCCTGATTGGCCATCTCTACTCTCCTCGTTCGTAAGCCCGCAGCTACCGGCGCGGCCATTCCGCGCGCGCGGGTCGGGACAGGAACGAGGGGACGGCGGGCGCCGTTCCGGGCGGTGGGGTGGTCCGTGGGGTGGCGGCGTCGAATTGAATCCGGCCTGAAGGCAGGGCCAATTGCCGCATTGCGAAAGCGTCCCGGCCCCGCTATCTGGGCGCCTTCCCAGCCCCGCGAAACGCGGGGAAACCTGGCCGCCGAGAGGCGCGGGGCTGTAGCTCAGATGGGAGAGCGCTGCAATCGCACTGCAGAGGTCAGGGGTTCGATTCCCCTCAGCTCCACCAGCCTTCGCCCTGACGGGCTACGGCTGGCAAGCCAGCCTTAGTCGGGCGAGGGCGAAGGCTGCGCGCCGTAGCCTTGGCGAAGGCGGGCTAGGGCGTTTCCACTTTGGGCGGCAATGGAAACAGCGTTGCGAAGCGCGCCGCCGTTTCCAGGTCTCCTTCTAGCTTCAGCAATCCCGCCCCTTCCAGCGCCTCGATCGGCTGCCCCCCGTAAACGAAGGCGGCGAGACCCTGCGCCGTTCCGGTGAAGATCACATCGGCCCCTCGAGGATCGCCTCGGCCGACGTCGAGCCGTCCTTCCGCCACCCGGCCGAGAAAATGCTCCGAACCCAGCCGGAAACCGACGCTCGCCCGGAAATCCCCCGCCCGCCCCCCGTCGAACATCGTCCGGAACGACAGCATGATCGAGGTCGCGCTGATCGGCAGGGTCGGGTCGTGGGCGGGCGAGCGGGCGGCCCATTTACCCAGCGACTGGATGATCGGCTCGGCTTCATAGCCCCAGGGGGTCAGCTCGTAGACCTGGGTCGAGGCGGGCGGCGGCAGGCGGCGACGGACGAGCAGGCCGGCGGCCTCCAGCCCCTCGAGCCGCTGGGTCAAAACATTGGCGCTGATCCCCGGAAGGTCGGACCGGATGTCGCCGAAGCGCTTGGGCCCGAGCATCAGCTCGCGCATCACCAGCAGGGCCCAGCGCTCGCCGATCAGATCGAGCGCATGGGCGGTGCCGCAGGCGTCGTCGTAACGCCGTTTCGCCCCGCTTCGTCCCGAGTCGGTTACTTTTTGTAACTTCATAGTTGCTTTTTATAACTCAAGCGCGCATCAGGGTCAAACAGCGATTCGCCTTGAGGAGGGAAAGATGCCCCGGATGATCTTCGTGAACCTGCCCGTCGCCGACCTCGACCGGTCGGTAGCCTTCTACAAGGCGATCGGCGCCGAGCAGAATCCGCAGTTCACCGACGAGACCGCGGCGATGATGGTCTTCTCCGAGGCCATCCACGTCATGCTTCTCACCCACGACAAGTTCCGGCAGTTCACCACCAAGCGCATCGCCGACGGTCACGAGACGGTGCAGATGCTCCTCGCCCTCTCCTGCGAGAGCCGGGACGGAGTCGACGACATCACCGAAAAGGCGCTCGCCGCCGGCGGCCGCAAGGCCCGCGGCACGGAGGATCATGGCTGGATGTACGGCCGCTCCTTCGACGACCCCGACGGCCACACCTGGGAGCCGTCGTGGCTGGACCTCGAGGCAGCGCTCCGGGCGAAGGCCGAGGGCGAAGCCGCCGACGCCTGAAGCGTGGCGCGCCTGCGGCGGGCCGAATCGCCGCGAAGCTTAACTTGGATTATAGGGAGCCCATCATGCCCGACGGCCGCAACCCGCACGGCAGCTTCATCTGGTACGAACTCCTGGTCGAGGATCCGGATGCCGCCGCCGCTTTCTATGGCGACGTCATCGGCTGGAGCGCCGCGAGCGCGGGCCAGCCGGGGATCGACTATCGCTTCTTCTTCGCGGACGGCGCGCCGGTGGCGGGCCATATGAAGCTTCCGGACGGCGCCGCGGAATCGGGCATGCGCCCGGGCTGGCTCGGCTACATCGGGGTCGACGACGTCGATTCGGCGGTCGCCGGCATCGAAGGCGCCGGCGGCAGGGTGCTCATGCCGGCGATGGACCTCGAAGGCGTCGGCCGAATCGCGCTGGTCGCCGACCCCCAGGGCGTCGCCTTCTACGTCATGCGCGGCGCCAGCGACGAGGCCAGCCATTCCTTCGACCCGGCCAGGGCCGGCCACTGCCATTGGAACGAGCTTTCCACCCCCGACCAGGCCGGCGCCCTCGCCTTCTACACCGGCCGCTTCGGCTGGGAGAAAGGCGAGGTCATGCCGATGGGCGAGATGGGCGGCTACCAGTTCGTCCACCATGACGGCGGCATGATCGGAGCGATCATGACGAGCCCGCCCGGCCGCCCCGCCGGCTGGAATTTCGCCTTCGGGGTCCGCGACATCGACGAGGCCGCGGCGAGGATCCCCGCCGCCGGAGGCGCCATCCACCACGGTCCGATCGAGGTTCCGGGCGGCGACTGGGTGGTGATGGCGAGCGATCCGCAGGGCAGCGCCTTCATGGCCGTCGGACCCCGCAAATAGCTTTCGAGACAAGGAGAGAGACGATGAGCAATTCAGAGCATGAACTGTCGATCACCCGCTTCATCGACGCGCCGCCGGAGACGGTCTACCGGGTCTACACCGAGCGCACCGCCGAATGGTGGGCGCCCAAGCCCTGGAAGTCGCGGGTGATCGCCCAGGAGCTTCGCGCCGGCGGCCGCTCGTCGATCGAGATGGAAGGCCCGAACGGCGAGAAGCATCCCGGCGAGGGAGTCTATCTCGAGGTCGTGCCGAATTCGAAGATCGTCTTCACCAACGCCTTCACCGCCGGCTGGCGGCCCAAGGCCGGCATGGACAGCGAGTGCGACTTCCTGATGGTCGCGATCGTCGAGTTCGAGGCCGAAGGCTCCGGCACCCGCTACACCGCCCGGGTCCGCCACTGGAACGCGGAAGCGCAGAAAGCGCATGAGGCGATGGGCTTCGAGGAAGGCTGGGGGATCTGCGCAGCGCAGCTCGCCGAGCTCGCCGAAGCCGAGGCGCACGCCACCGTCGACGCCTGAACCCCGATCCCAAAGGAGAGATGAGATGAGCTACGTCGAAGGATTCGTGGTCGCGGTGCCGACCGACAAAAAGGACGAATATCTCCGCCACGCCGCCGAGGCGGTGCCGATCTTCAAGGATTTCGGAGTGACCCGGCACGTCGAGGCCTGGGGCGACGACGTTCCCGACGGCAAGGTCACCGACTTCAAGGGCGCGGTCCAGGCGAAAGAGGGCGAATCGATCGTCTTCTCCTGGTTCGAATATCCCTCGAAGGCGGTCCGCGACTCCGCAAACGAGCGGATGATGACCGATCCGAGGATGAAGGAGATGGGCTCGACCATGCCGTTCGACGGCCAGCGCATGATCTTCTCGGGCTTCGCGCCGATGCTCGACGAGGGCGACGGCGGCCGGATGGGCTATACCGACGGCTTCGTGGCGCCGGCGCCGGACCGGGAGGCCTATCTCGCCATGGCGGCCAAGGCCGCCCCGATCTTCATCGAGCATGGCGCCACGCGCGTGGTCGAGGCCTGGGGCGACGACGTCCGCGACGGCAAGGTCACCGATTTCAAAAAGGCCGTCAAAGCCGAGCAGGGCGAGAATGTCGTCTTCTCCTGGATCGAATGGCCGTCGAAGGAGGCCCGTGTCGCCGGCTGGGAGAAAGTGATGGCCGACGAGCGGATGAAGCCGCCGGAAGGCGATAAGATGCCGTTCGACGGCAAGCGCATGTTCTGGGGCGGGTTCGACGTTCTGCTCGATTCGGAGACCGGGACCGGACTCGAGACCGCCGCCGAGCGCGAGACCGCCTGACGCCCCTCTGGTTTCCCGGCGAAGGCCGGGATCCAGTTTCACGAAGGCAGCTCCGGGCCCCGGCCTTCGCCGGGGAACGGAAGCGCAGACTTGGAGCATTCCATGCCCGACAAGATCACCCCCGTCCTCTGGTTCGACAAGAACGGGGAGGAGGCGGCCCAATTCTACGTCTCACTCCTTCCCGACAGCCGGATCGACCGGGTCACCCGCTCGCCCGCCGACTATCCGAGCGGCAAGGAAGGCGACGTCATCACCGTCGACTTCACCCTCGCCGGCCGGCAATATCAGGTCCTGAACGGCGGCCCGAATTTCAAGTTCAGCGAGGCCGTCTCCTTCATGATCCACTGCAAGGACCAGGCGGAGGTCGATCGGCTCTGGGAAGCCCTCACCGCCGACGGCGGCCAGCCGGTCCAATGCGGCTGGCTGAAGGACCGCTTCGGCCTCTCCTGGCAGATCTGTCCCGAGGAGATGCTGACCATGCTCGCCTCCGAAGACCGGGCGGCCGCCCGCCGCGCGTTCGAGGCGATGATGGGGATGGTGAAGCTCGATCTGCCGGCGCTCAAGCGGGCGTTCGAGGGGAGATGATTCCTCCCCGGACTCTGCCGGGGAGGGATCAGACTAGAGGATGAAGTCGCTCGCGGTGATCGGGTCGGCCGGGCTGATGACCAGGACCACCTCGAAGTCGGACATGCCGTTGCCGTCGGTGTCGCCCTGGACCAGCCAGATCGGCCCGCCCAGCGAGATGTTCTCGAAGCGGAGCTCGCCGGCGGTGTTGCTGAAGGCGGCGCTGCCGATGAAGTTGAACGCCTGGTCGCCTCCGACGAGGGTGTTGGCGTCGATCCTCGACAGGTCGATCAGGTCGCCGGCGTTGAAATCCTGGATTCCGTCGCGTTCCGTCGAGTTCGACTCCGCCGCATTGTCGTAGCGGAAGATGTCGTTGCCGGCCCCGCCGGTAAGGGTGTCGCCCCGCAACCCGCCGAAGATCAGGTCGGCGCCGGCGCCGCCGGTCAGGACGTCGTTGCCTGCGCCGCCGAAGAGACGGAAATTGCCGTTCGTCTCGTCGGAGCCGTTGAAGGCCAGCGATTCCTCGGACTGGAGCGTGGCG
>JBEVDE010000217.1:0-5742 GCA_040514175.1 Allosphingosinicella sp.
TGATCGGAGCGCCCGGAAGCCAGCCGGTGGTCCGCGCGATCAGCCGTCCGACCGGATCGGGAATGTCGATCAGCGGCCGGCCCCGCCCGGTCGCCTCGCACACCCAGGCCATCAGCTCGCGCATGCTCAGCACCTGCGGCCCGCCCAGCTCGTAGGTCCGGCCGCCATGGCGGCCCGGGTCGAGCGCCGCGGCGGCGACCGCCCGGCCGGCGTCGGCGGCGTAGACCGGCTGGAATTTGGTCGAGCCGCTGATCACCGGAAGCGCCGGCGCGAGCCGGGCCATGGCGGCGAAGCGATTGATGAAATTGTCCTCCCGCCCGAACAGGATCGACGGGCGAAGGATCGTCGCGCCCGGGAAGGCGGCGCGAACCGCCGCCTCGCCCTCGCCCTTGCTCCGCCCGTAGGCCGATTCGCTGTCGGGATCGGCGCCGATCGCCGAGACGTGGACCAGCGCCGAAGCCCCCGCCGCGGCCGCCGCCTCGGCGACGTTGCGCGCTCCGGCGACGTGAATGGCGTCGAAATCGCCCTTCAATATGCCGATCAAATTGACGACCGAATCGCTCCCCCGCACCGCCTCGCCCACCGCCTTCGGGTCGCTTATGTCGACGGCGACGAACTGGACCTGGCCGACCGCGGCGAGCGGCTTGAGGAAATAGGCCCGGCGCGGGTCGCGCTCGGCGATCCGGACCCGGGCGCCGGTCCGGAACAGGGCCTGCGCCGAATAGCGGCCGAGGAAGCCGCCACCGCCGAACAGGGTCACCACGCGGTCTCTCGGGTCCATCCGTTTCCTCGATCGGGACAGTCACTGGCGACTGTCCCCTTCCTGCTCTCAAATCTGCGGCGCTCCCATGCCCTCTAGGCCCCGCGTTGACAAGCGCGGGCACGCCCCCTAGTTCGCGCCCCCTACCCCGTGCCCAGATGGCGGAATTGGTAGACGCACCAGCTTCAGGTGCTGGCGCTCGCAAGGGCGTGGAGGTTCGAGTCCTCTTCTGGGCACCATTTTTTCCCCCCCGCTGCCGGCGCGGCGAAAGCCGGGACCCGCGAGCTGCGAGGCCCCGGTCGTCCCAGTCCATGGATCCCGAGGGGCGGAGCCCCCGCCCGGCTCAGCGCGGCTGGGCTGCAGGCACCCGGCCGACCCCGATCTCGTTCCCGTCGGGATCGTAATAGCTCACCTTGCGCACGTCCTTCGCGGGCCGCTCGTCCTTGCTGAAGTCGATGCCCCGCCGGGCGATCTGCGAGATCGCCGCCTCGAGGTCGTCGCACATGATCGTCTGAATGGTGCCGCCCGCACGGTCCGGCTCGACGATGATATAGATCCACCGATGGTCCGCGATCGCCCACACCGCCTCGCGATCGTTGGGAAAGAAGGCCGGCGGGCAGCCGAAGAAACGCTGGTACCAGTCGAGCGACCTCTGGAAATCCTTTACGGGAACGCCCGCAAACAACTCCGTTCCGCATCCGGCGAACACGGCCTGGCCGTCCATGGCAACCGTCCTTTCCCCTCGGGGCATTCGATCGATCGCGTCTAGAGGCCCTCGTCTCGCCGGTAAAGAAAGGCCCCGCCCCTCGCGCCACGCGGCGCACATCCCGGCGGGCCTTCGCCGGAAAACAGTGACAGTATACATTTACGGCTGATCGCCGGCCGCCGTCGGCCTGGCCTCCCGCCGCCGTGCGGAAAATCGGTGTCTGACACCATTTTCCGGAAGCCGCGAAAATCGGTGTCTGACACCATTTTTCCGCAGGTGCCAATTTCCCAAACCGCAAAGGGTCAGCCGCCTCGCCTGTCCGTTGACGCCTCACCTTACATTTCTGAAGCGAAGGCACGAAGGCACGAGGTACAAGAGCGCAGGAGCAACTCTCGCGCGAAGCGCCCTGATTGGGCGCGTTTCGGCACGAGCCGCTCCGGCGCGACCCAGCGTTCTTCTCTTTTCCTTGTACCTTCGTGCCTTCGTGCCGTCCCCAAGAACAAACAGATAGCGCACCGACCTCGGACCAGGGGCGCGAGATGCGCCCCCCTCGAAATTCGGTGTCTGACACCGAATTATTCAGGTCGGAAATCGGGGTCCGTCGCCGATAATTCTTCTACAATCGCAAGCGGCGCCGAAAATGCAGGCTAAGCATCTGATTAATTGGGCCAAATCCCCGGTCACAAAAAAAGACTCTCCTATTCGTTCTTTTTATGTTCTATAATAGGGATGGACCAGACCGATTCGCGCTTGGCGCACTCGCCCGAGCCGGCGTCCGATGATGCCGCCTCGCCTTGCAACCACCGGCCCGGCGAAGACCTGCTCGACTTCGAGCCGGTAGCGCTTCGCTATCGAACCGACGGCCTGACCCCGGACAGGCAGCGTGCCTTTGTCGAGGCGCTCGCCGACACGGGGATCGTCCTCGAGGCGGCCGCCCGGATCGGAGTTTCCGAGCAGTCGATCAACCGGGTCCGCCGCCGCTCCGACGCCCGCGCGTTCGATCGCGCCTGCGAGGCGGCCTTCATCATCGGCGCCCGCCGGCTTCGGTCCGTCGCCTTCGAGCGGGCGATCGAGGGAACGCTGAAGGGTCATTATTATCACGGCGAGCTGATCAGTCAGGAGCGTGTCTTCGACAATCGTCTGCTCACCTTCCTGCTCGGCAAGACCGAGCGCTTCCTCGAGCCGCCCGCCGAAACCCTCGCCATCTGCGGCGACTGGGAGACCCATATGGACGCGCTCGAGTTCGGCCCGCCCACCTCCGCCGAGGCCGTGCAGGCGCCCGAGCCGGGGCCGGAGTTCGACGGCCGGGAGGTCTGGGAAGACGATGACGGTATCTGGTGGACGGAATTTCCGCCGCCCGCCGGCTTCCGGGGCGAGGAGCGGGGCATTTATGGGGAGAACGGCTTTCGGCGCACTCTGTCGGCGAGGGAGCAGGCGCTGGTCGACGGCCAGATCGAGGAGGAGGACGCCGAGGCGCTGGCCGAGGATCGCGCCCGCCGCGACCGCTTCTTCGGCTTCGCCGGGGACGATATTTCCACTCCAGGGGAAGCCGAACCTTCCGAACCTTCCGAAACTTCGGAGGCGGGTGAGGATCCGGGCGAAGGTCCGGTCGAATATGAATCGATGGCGCCTCCGTCATTCCGGCGAAAGCCGGAATCCATGAGCAGCGCGGCCGGGGGTTACGCAGGCCCGTGTTCATGGATCCCGGATCAAGTCCGGGATGACGATCATCACCCCCCCACATCCAAACCGCCCCGCCCCGGCATCCTTGCTGATGAACCACCCGGAGCTTTAGCGTGAAACACATTCCCAGGCGGCAAGGGCCGCTCCGCATTTTCGACGAGGACAAGGACCGCCTCGTCATCCTCTTCCTCGCCAAGCACGCGCTTTCGGGCGGCGTCCCGGATGCCGAGGACGGCACCCATGCCGTCTACCATCATGAGCTCCTGACGACGCTTCGCATGGCCGGCCTGTTCGTCTCGGCCGCCAATTCCTACGAGTCGATCTGGGAGCGCCCGGACGCCGATTTCGTCGTGCCTTTGCTCAACCGCGGCGGCTTCCTCAATTCGGAGATGATGGCGCCTCTGCTGCTCACCCGTCACGGCCTGCCCTTCCTCGGCGCCGCGCCGATGCTGCGCGGCCTTTCCGACGACAAGCATCTGATGAAGACCGCCGCCCGGCTTCGCGGAATCGCCGTCACCGACTGGGCGATCGTCCGCCGCGGCCAGGGCAAGGTCGAGCCGCCGCCCTTCCGCTGGGAGCGGCTGGTGGTGAAGCCCAATGCCAGCTCCGCCTCCTGGGGGGTCGCGATCCTCGACGACTGGACCGAGGCCAAGGCCCATGCCGAGCATATCCTCGCCTCCGGCCACGACGTCATCCTCGAGCCCTATGCGCCGCTGATCGACATCGCCGTCCCGGTGGTCGGCGCCGACGGCCCTTGGCTGCTTCCGCCGATGGGCTATTTCCCCGACGTCCCCGGAATGCCGCGAAGCTATGAGGAGAAGCGCGGGCTCGTCGAGACGGGCGACGAGGATCCGCTCCGCATCGTCGACGATCCCGCCCTGGCCGAGCGCCTCAACCGGTCGGTGCGCGCGCTTCTGCCGGAGCTTTGGCCGTTCGATTACGGCCGCTTCGAGTTCCGCTACGATCCCGCCACCGACGAGATACTGTTCATGGAGGTCAACCTCTCCTGCAACCTGTGGTCGAAGAAGACCATCTCGCGCTCCGCCCGGACGCTCGGCGTGAGCCACGCCCGGCTGGTGGAGACCATCCTCGCCCACAGCCTGATGCGCCAGGGGGTGATCAAGGACGTGGTGAGGCTCTACTGATGCCGAGATCCGAGCATTGTTCTGAACTGTTTCCCGGCGAAGGCCGGGACCTGAAAATCCTCCGCGCGATTTCGCGGGGAGGGGGACCGCGCGAAGCGCGGTGGAGGGGTTCTTTGGAGTCGGAAAGGCCCCTCCACCATGCTTCGCATGGTCCCCCTCCCCTGCAAATGCAGGGGAGGAATTCAGGCGCGAGCCTTCGCCGGGGAAATAAAATTTGCTGTCCCCCCGCCCCCGCCTCATCCAAAATGCCCCGCGCCGGCATCCTCACCGAAGCCGGGCCGATGCGGGGAGAGACGGCAAGTGGATCAGCAATTGTTACTGGCCTTCATGGCGGCGGGCCTGTTCATCGCCGCTTTCCACTTCATGCGGCTTCGCCACGACAATCAGGACCAGAAAACGCTTCAGGAGGCGATCAGGGCCGATTCCCCGATCGCCGCCGAGCTGTTCGAGCAATTGCGCGACCGGCCGCGGCGGCGAAGCCAGACCACCGGCATCGTCCTGATCGCGATCGCGGCGGCGATCCTCGGCTCGGGCCTCATCCAGGGCGGCGAGCAGAACATCCGGAGCGCCGGCTCGGCGGCGCTTTTCCCGGCGCTGATCGGGATCGTCATCTACTGGCGCTCGATCGTCAAAAGGCCGGGTGGCTGAGCTGTCCCAGCCGGCGGACGAGGCGCTTGCCGCCGCCGCCGCGCGCGGCGAGGCCGCCGCGTTCGAGCAGCTCGTGCGCCGCCACGAGCGCGTCGTGAGGGGCTTTCTCGCCCGCCTCGCCGGCGCCGACCGCGCCGACGATCTCGCCCAGGAGAGCTTCCTCACCGCCTGGACGAAGGCGGCCGCCTTCACCGGCGAGGGCCGCTACAAGGGCTGGCTGATGCGAATCGCCTGGCGCACCTTCCTGATGGACGCGCGCGGGCGAAGCCGCCGCCTTCCCGAGCATAAGGGGACCGGCGAGCCGCCCGAGCAGGCCGGCCGCGGCGATGCCGAACGCGACCTCATCGTCGAGGATGCGCTCGGCCGGCTCAGGGAGGAGGACCGGGCGGCGGTCATCCTCTGCCTGGTCCTCGGCCATTCGCACAGCGAGGCCGCGCAGATACTCGAAATGCCGCTCGGCACCCTGAAGACCCGGGTCGCCCGGGGCAGCGCCAGGCTGATCGAGCTCCTTGGAGACGATGATGACCCCGACTCCTGACCAGCTCGCCCGGCTCGCCGCCCGCCTCGCTTTGCCCGAGCGCGGCCCCGACGAGGCCTTCGTCGCCCGGGTCCGGCTGGCGCGAAACGCCGCCGGCCTCGCCCGCGAGGCCGCGCGCAGCCGCCGCGAGCAATTGCTGCTCGAGATCGGCGGCGGCGGCGCATTGCTCTTCGCCGTCCACCAGCTCGGCCGGATCGGCGAGCAGGCCGCGAGCCTCCTCGCCCCCGCCGTCACCGGACTTGGCGGAATTGCCCTGTTCGGA
>JBEVDE010000407.1:0-7010 GCA_040514175.1 Allosphingosinicella sp.
GCTTCTGCCAGCTACCCCTCCACCACCCTTCGGGTGGTCCCCCTCCCCATCCGAGATGGGGAGAATGAAGTTTCACGCCCGCTTCCGCGCCGGCGCCGCCTTGGCCGGGGCCTTCTTCGCCGCGGGCTTGCGGGCCGCGGGCTTGGCGGCGGCCTTCTTCGCGCCGCCGCCTTTCGCCTTGTCGCCGCCCGGTTTCTCGATCGAGCGCTTCAGCGCCGCCATCAGGTCGATGACGTTGGAGCCGCGCGCCGGCAGCTCCTCCTCCTCGGTGCGGATCGTCTTGCCCTTGCGCTTCTTCTCGATCAGCTCCTCGACCGCCTCGATATAGCGGTCGTGATAGCGGGACGGGTCGAAGGGCGAGGTCTTGCGCTCGATCAGCGCCTCGGCGAGGTCGAGCAGCTCCTCGTCGGGCTTGGCATCGCCGATGTCGCGGAAATAGCCCTGAGCCTTGTTGACCTCGTCGGCGTAGCGGAGGGTCTCGAGCACGAGGCCGCGCCCGCAGGGTTTGAGGCTGACGAGATATTCGCGCCCGCGCATGGCGAGCTGGCCGAGCGCCACCTTCTTCGTCCGCTTGAGCGCCTCGCGAAGGACGATGAACGCTTCCTCGGCGAGGTCGTCGGCGGGGACGACGAAATAGGGCTTCTCGTAATAGAGGACGTCGATATCGTTATAATCGACGAACTGGGTGAGCTCGAGAGTCTTCTTGCTCTCCAGCTTCGCCGACTCGATCTCCTCGTCGGTGAGCAGCACGTAGCTGCCTTTCTCATATTGATAGCCTTTGACGATCTCCTCGGGATCGACCGGGCCCACGCCCGGGACCACCTTTTCATATTTGACCCTCTTGCCGGTCGGCTCGTGGATCTGGTTGAAGGCGATGGTGGCGCCGCTCTTGGTGGCGGAGAAGATCTCGACGGGGATCGAGACCAGGGCGAGCCTGATCTGCCCTTTCCAATAGGCGCGTGCGGCCATGACTGCGTGCTCCCGATTCGATTCGTTGCCGATTCAAATCCGCGGGGTGGGGGCGGGGTTCCGTCCGCTTTCGCTCTAGCGCCGGACGGCCCCCTTTGAGGACATGCGCCAGACGATCGCCCCCACCACCGAATCCTTCGCCGGCTTGCCGTCGAGGCCGAGCGCGGGCTCGAATTTCGCCCGGACCTTGAGCAATGCGCAGGCCTGGCTGTCGAGCGAGGGGACGCCGCTCGTCGAGACGATCGTGCAGTCGGCCACGCGGCCGTCCTCCCCGATCAGCAAGGCGTAGCCGACCCTGCCGCTCTGCCCTTTCATCACCGCGCCCGCGGGATAATCGTCGTCGCTGAAAAGGCTGGCGAGATTTGCGCTCGCCCTTCTGGTGAACCTCGAGGGATCGGGGCCGATCACGCCGACGTTGAACAGCCGGCGCAGGTCGGCGACGCATTCGTCCATGACCTTCAGCAGCGGCTCCATCGCCGACAGCGCGAAGGCCTCGTTGAGCCCCTCGGAGCGCACCGACAGCATTTTCGCCCGCCGCACCGAAGCGAATTCGGTCGACGGCAGGTTCAGGAGGTAGACACGGTCCTTGGAGCCCTTGGGACTGTATATCAGCAAATTGGTCTTGAGCGGCCGCCCCCCGTCGATCGTGACGAAGGAGTCGACCTGCTGGGCATGGGAGGTTCTGGCCTCCTGAAGCACCGCAAGCTGCACGACGTCGCCCGCCGGCGGCGCCTTGAGGACGAGCCGAAGCGGCTTTGCGGGAGTGCCGTAATCGCGATGGGCGAGGCATTGCGCATCGCCGAAATTCACATTCCATTTTCCGGTCGGCGCGCGCGGCTCCGCCGCCGCCCCGGCGGCGCCCGCAACGGCAAGCGCGAAGACGATCGACCTGACCCGCATGGCATATCCTTCTAGACCGGTATCTCGGTGGTATACTTCACCTGCCTCAACGCGAAATTGCTAGCCGCATTGGCCACGCTCGGATGCGCAAGCACGCCGCGCATGATGAAGCGGTCGTAATCGGCGACGTCCCTGACGGCGATGCGCAGCAGATAATCCCACTCGCCGGACATGGCGTAGCATTCGACGATCTCCTCGCGCGACTGGATGAAATCCTCGAAATCGGCCCGGGCCTCGACCGACTGGCGAGCCATCCGCACCTGGCAGAGCACGTTGACCGAGCGGTCGAGCGCCTGCGGATTGGCGATCCGGACGGCCCGGCCGAGGACTCCGGCTTTCTCGAGGGCTCTGACCCGGCGCCAGACCGAGGCGGCCGAGGCGCCGACTCGCTCGGCGAGCGCGGCGTGGCTGAGGCTCGCATCGCGCTGAAGTTCGCGAACGATCTTGCGGCCGATGGAGTCGAGCTGATCATCTTCTTTCATAAAGCTGATGATATGCGAACATATGTTTCAAATCTAGCCCGGCGCCCGTCAAGTCTGATACGCAATTAGAACCCGAATGGCCTATAGCGCGTTCAGCCTGCTCGAAAGGGAAACAGGATGGACGATTCATTTCTGCTCAGCGACGGGCCGCTCCTCTTCGACCGGCTCGGCGAGCAGAAAGCGGATTCTCTGCTCCAGCTGATCGCGCTTTGCGACGCCGATCCTAGGCCGGACAAGATCGACGTCGGAGTCGGGGTCTATCGCGACGCCGCGGGCGGCACGCCGATCCTCCGCTCGGTGAAGAAAGCGGAGCGCCTGCTCTGGGAGCGGCAGGAGACCAAGGCCTATCTCGGCTCGCAGGGCGATTCGCGCTTTACCGAGCTGATCCGGCCGATCGTGTTCGGCGAGACGGGGGCGGCTGGCGAGCGCATCGTCGGCCTGCAGACGCCCGGCGGCTGCGGCGCTCTGCGCCTCGCGGCCGATCTGATCGACAAGGCCAATCCGGAGGCTCGGATCCTCGTCGGCCAGCCCACCTGGCCCAACCACGGCCCGCTGATCGCCTCCGCCGGCGTGGAGATGGTGCCCCATCCTTATTACGACCCCGTCAGCCGCCGGATCCAGTTCGACGAGATGATGGCGGCGCTCGGCAAGGCGCGCGGGGGCGATCTCGTCCTCCTCCACGGCTGCTGCCACAACCCGACCGGGGCCGATCTTTCCGCCGGCCAGTGGGCGGAGGTCGCCGAAATGGTCGAGCGGCGCGGCCTCATCCCGTTCGTCGACCTCGCCTATCAGGGTCTCGGCAACGGGCTCGAGGCCGATGCGGCGGGCATGCGGCTGGTCGTCGGCAAGGCCGAGCAGGCGATCGTCGCCCAGAGCTGCGACAAGAATTTCGGGGTCTATCGCGAGCGCGTCGGCAACCTCTTCGTCAAGGCGGCGAGCGCGAAGGCGGCGCAGATCGCCTACGGCAACCTCCTCCAGCTCTCGCGCACCATGTGGTCGATGCCGCCCGACCATGGCGCGGCGATCGTCCACATCGTCCTCGAGGATCCCGAGCTGCGCGCCGACTGGAATGAAGAGCTCAAGGAAATGTGCGGCCGGATCAGGAGCTTGCGCGCGAGGCTCGCCGCCTATGACGAGCGGCTGGCCTATATCGACGGGCAGAACGGCATGTTCTCGATCCTTCCCCTGACCGAGGCGCAGGTGCTGGAGCTTCGCGAGGAGAAGGGCATCTATCTGGCGAACAGCGGCCGCTTCAACGTCGTCGGCCTCTCCGACGACAATGTCGACTCCTTCGCCGCGGCGGTGGTGGAGAAGATGGATGGCTGAAAGCGGAGGAAAGGTCAGGAATCGCCAGTCTTCGCTCCATGAAGGCTATGACTGGCGGCGGATCGCCACCCTGGTCCAGACCAGCCGCGCGATGGACCGGCTCGAGGAGGAGACGCTCGTTCCCGAGCGCAAGGTCCTCTACCAGTTCAGCGCTCGCGGCCACGACATGGCCCAGGCGATGCTCGGAAGCCGGCTCACCCATCCGCGCGACGCGACCTGCGGCTATTATCGCTCGCGGCCGCTGCTGCTCGCTCTGGGCGTGCCGATCGAGGACGCGCTCGGCTCGGGCATGGGCCGGGCAGGGGGCTATTCGGACGGCCGCGACATCGGCGTCGTCTTCAACTATCCCAATCCCAACGGGGCGCCGGCGCTTCCCATGTCGGGCGGGGTCGGGGCGCAATATACGCCGACCGCCGGCTGGGCGCAGGCGATCGAATATTATCGGGGCGTGCTCGGCGATCGCTCCTACGACGGGGCGATCGCGGTCGTGCTCGGCGGCGACGCCTCCTGCGCGACCGGGGGCTTCTGGTCGGCCCTGACCATCGCCACCACCCAGAAGCTGCCGATGCTCTTCTACGTCGAGGATAACGGCTTCGGAATTTCCGTTCCCTCCTCCTTCCAGACTCCGGGCGGCGACATCGCCAGGAATCTCGCGAGCTTCGGCAATCTCGCCATCTTCGCCGGCGACGGCACCGAACCGGCCGAGGCGGCCGGGCTGATCGAGCGCGCCGTCGGCCATGTCCGCGGCGGCAAGGGCCCGGCGCTGCTTCGGCTCACCGTGCCGAGGCTGCAGGGGCACAGCTTCCAGGACACCCAGACCTACAAAAGCGAGGATCTGGTCCGCGACGAATGGGCGCGCGATCCTTTGCCCAAGCTCAAGGCGCATCTCGTCGGCGCTTTGCTCAGCGAGTCGGAATGGGACGGCATCGAGGCCAAGGCGAAGGCCGACGTCGAGGACGCTCGCCAGGCCGCCGAGGCGCGCGGAATCTCCGATCCGGAGCGGGTTCTCGACCATGTCTTCTACGACGGCGAGATGCAGAAGATGGGCGGGCAATGGACCCATGGCTATCGCGCCCCGCGCAGCCACGAGGAGCCCAAGCCCGACGGGCAGCGGATCAACATGGTCACCGCGATCCGCCGGACTCTCGACCACGAGCTCCAGATCAACCCGCGCGTCCTGCTGTTCGGCGAAGATATCGGCCCCAAGGGCGGAGTCCATGCGGTGACGCTCGGGCTTCAGGAGAAATATGGCGCGAGCCGGGTCTTCGACACCAGCCTCAACGAGGAGGGAATCATCGGCCGCGCCGTCGGCATGGCGATCGCCGGCCTGATGCCGGTGCCGGAGATCCAGTTCCGCAAATATGCCGAGCCCGCGACCGAGCAGATCAACGATTGCGGGACGATGCGCTGGCGCACCCACAACCGCTTCGCCGCGCCGATGGTGCTTCGCATCCCCGGCGGCTTCTTCAAATGCGGCGATCCCTGGCACAGCCAGACCAACGAGGTGGCGTTCATCCACAATCCCGGCTGGCAGGTGGCGGTGCCGTCCAACGCCGAGGATGCGGTCGGCCTGCTCCGCACCGCGCTTCGCGGCAACGATCCGGTCGTCTTCTTCGAGCATCGCGCCATGCTCGACGACAGCTGGGCGCGGCGGCCCTATCCGGGCGACGGCTATGCGCTTCCGTTCGGCCGGGCGAAGAAAGTGCGCCAGGGCGACAGCATCACCATCGTCACCTGGGGCGCGATGGTGCCGCGCTGCGAGGAAGCGGCCAGAGAGGTGTCGGCGGACGTGATCGACCTCAGGACCTTGATGCCCTGGGATCAGGAGACGGTGCTCGAGAGCGTCAGGCGCACCCGCCGCTGCCTGATCGTCCACGAGGATCTGAGGACCGGCGGCTTCGGCGCCGAGATCGCCGCCGTGGTCGCCGACGAAGCCTTTCTCGACCTCGACGCTCCGGTGGCGCGGGTGACGATGCCCGACATTCCGAGCCCGCATAATCCGGTGCTTCTGAATTGGGCGGTGCCGAGCGTCGAGCGGATCCGGGCGAAGATCGAAGAGCTGGTGGGGTTTTGAGGTGATCGACGTTCTCGTCCCCGAAGAGCAGGAAGGCACCCAGGCCGTCGTCCGCGCCTGGCTGAAGCGGATCGGCGACCGGGTCGAGGTCAACGATCCCCTGGTCGAGCTCGAAACCGACAAGGTCGCGATGGAAGTGCCTGCGCCCGCCGCCGGAGTGCTTCGCGAGATTTTGCTCGATACCGACGCCGCGGCGGTGCCGGGGGCGGTGCTGGGGCGGATCGGGCCGGCGGGGGAAGTCGAGCCTGACGCGTCGTCCCAGCGAAGGCTGGGACCCCAGGGAGAACAGACGCCGAGCTCTTCACCCACCGGGGCCCCAGCCTTCGCTGGGGCGACGGACCTCCGCCTCTCGCCCTCCGTCCGGCGGGCCTTGCTCCAGCACGACATCGACCCCGCCCGAATCGAGGGCACCGGCCGCGACAGGCGGATCACCCGCGCCGACGTCGATCGCGCGGTCGAGGCGGCGACCCGGGTCGAGCCCGCCGCCCCGGCGGAAGCCCGCGAGCCGGCGAGCGCGGGGATCCGCTCGCACAGCGTTCCCCACGATCGCATGCGCCTGAAGATCGCCGAGAACATGCTCGCCTCGGTCACCCGGGCGCCGCACGTCACCGCTTTGTTCGAGGCGGATTTCAGCGCGATCGTCGCCCATCGCGACAGGCATAAGGAGGCCTTCGCGAAGAAGGGCGTCAAGCTTACCTACACCGCCTACATCGTCGCCGCCGCGGCCGAGGCGATGAAGGTGGCGCCGGCGATCAACAGCCGCTGGCATGACGACCGGCTCGAGATTTTCGACGACATCAACATCGGCGTCGGCACCGCGCTCGGCGAGAAGGGCCTGATCGTCCCCGTGCTGCGCAAGGTGCAGGCCCTGTCGCTGAAAGGCATCGCCGCCGGCCTCGACGAACTGATCGAGAAAGCGAGGACCGAGCGGCTCGCCGGCAGGGACGTCTCGGGCGGCACCTTCACCATCTCCAACCACGGCGTCTCCGGTTCGCTCCTCGCGGCGCCGATCATCATCAACCAGCCGCAATCGGCCATCCTCGGCATCGGCAAGCTCGAGAAGAGGGTGGTGGTGCGCGAGGTGGGCGGCGCCGACGCCATCCAGATCCGGCCGATGGCCTATGTCAGCCTCACCATCGACCACCGCGTCGTCGATGGCCACCAGACCAATGCCTGGCTGAGCCGCTTCGTCGAGCTGCTGGAGACCTGGCCCGCCGACTAGGGCCCTGTCACGCTAACTCGGCCGCGCTCTGGAAGCC
>JBEVDE010000107.1:0-3794 GCA_040514175.1 Allosphingosinicella sp.
ACCGCTCAAGAACGCAAACCCTGTCATGTGCGTGGTGACGACGAATCCTTTGCTGGGAAGGCGCGCAATCCGCTCCATCAAATTGGCGAAGTGCTCATCCCAGTCGCGGCCCGAAAGCGACTCATCATAAGTCGAAATATTAGGGCAGAGTTTCATCGCTAATGAATTAGCAAGCCGACAGCCGGAGGCAAGTGCTTTCGCTCTCGCCGGAGGCTGCATCCAAAGATCGTTTAGTGTCGGTGCCCTACCAGCCGTTGCAGCGCTCCCACACCGCCGTCACCTCCGTCCCGCCGTCCACCACATGATAGCGCTCGTGCGCCGCCGCGGTCATGCAGGCGTGGTTGGGGGCGATGCGGACCTGGCTTCCGATCGGGAGGCGCCGGAAATCCTCGTCGGCGGCGGGCACCAGGCCATGCTCCTGGTTGGTCGAGGCGATGTTGAGACCGAGCGGGCGCCCGGCGGCATCCCAGAGGCTGCCGTAGCTCGGACGGTCCCGACTCGGCCCCATATCCTTGGACAGAGCGAGGCCGCCGGCGTCGACCAGCAGATAGCCGAGGTCGCGGCGGTGGCCGATGACGGTCGCCAGGACCGACAAAGCGATCTCCTCCTCCGCGCAGACGCCGAGCGCCGCCATGACGAGGTCCATGAACATATAGACCCCGGCACGCACTTCGGTGACCCCGTCGAGCCGCTCGGCGAACAGGGCGCCGGGAGTCGATCCGACGCTGACCACCGGCGCCGGCAGGCACGCCGAGCGCAGCGCCCCGGCGGCGGCCACGGCTCTCGACCGCTCCTGCTCCGCATGGGCGCGGATCCCCTCGGGCGAGCCGCAATTGTAGGAGAGGCCGGCATGGGTCATCACGCCGCGCAATTCGGTGCCCGGCGCGGCGTCGAGGATTCGCCCGATCTCGACCAGGCGGACGTCGTCCGCCGCGACGCCCGCGCGCCCGCCGTCCGTGTCGACCTCGATCAGCACCGGGAAGATCGTCCCCAGCGCCTCGGCCTCGCGCGCCGCCGCCTCGGCCATCTCGACGCTGTCGAGGATGATGGCGAGGTCGGCTCCGCGCCGCCGCAGGGCGGCGACATGGGCCAGCTTCGCGGGCACGATGCCGACGGCATAGAGGATATCCGTGAAGCCGTGATCGAGGAAGTGCTCGGCCTCCCGCAAGGTCGAGACGGTGATCCCGCCGGGCTGCCCCGCGATGGCCAGCCGGACGACATCGGCCGACTTGGCCGTCTTGACGTGCGGCCTGAGCGGCACGCCCAGCTCGGCGAGCCGAGCGCGCATTCGCTCGATATTGCGGACGAGGCGGGCGCGATCGACCACCAAAGCGGGCGTCTCGATATCGGTCAGCTGCATCCGTCCTCTATAACAGGGAAGCAGGGCGTAGCGACCGCCCAAGTCGGCCGCGCCTTCCCTTTCGACGGTCCACGGGGTACAAGCGGCTTCGTGATAGTCCGGGGAGCAAGAGATGAAATCAGTCGAGGACATTGCCGCCACCATCGCTGACACCGACTCGCCGCGCCGCGCCTGGACGCCGCCCAGCGCCCGACGGCTGGCGACCAGCTCCGCCGAGGCAGGCGACACGATCAGCTTCGACGCGACCGAGCTTCCCTCCTGATCCCATCGTCGGCGTGATCCGCTGGGGTCCTGCCGAGTGCGCGGACGTGGCCCCGCCGGCCGCCGCGGCCGCCTTGCTGGAGCGGGCGGTCGCCGCCCGGCCCGACCACGCTCTGCTGAGGCTGAAGGTCGCCGACCTCCACCTCGATCGCTACGCTTTCGCCGCCGCCGCGGCGCCGCTCGAAGCGGCGCTTGAGCTTGAGCCGGACCTTGCCGGCGCCCGGCCCCGTCTCGCCCGCTGCTACAACGCCCTGAGCCGGCACCGCGACGCGCTCGAGGCGCTCGCCGCGATCGAGACGCCGGAATTCGAGCGGGCGCTGGCCCTGGTCCGGCTCGGCCTGGATTCGGAGGCCGAGCGCGAGCTTCGCGCCCTGCTCGACCTCGAGCCCCGCCACCGCCCCGCCTTGCGGCAGCTCGGCAAGCTCCTTCGCCGCTCGGACCGCATCGATGCCCTTCTCGACCTTTGCGGCTCTCTCCACGCGCGCGGCGCCGCCCATGCCCAGCTCTTCTACATCTGGGGGACGGCGCTGGCGCTGGCCGGCCGCGACGAGGAGGCCCGGTCGCTCCTGCTCGACCGCGCCCGCGTCGCCGAGCTGGCCTTGCCGGTGCCGGAGGGCTTCGCCGACATCGCCGAGTATAACGCCGCCCTCGCCGAGGAGCTGCTCGGCAATCCCTACCGGCTCAGCGAATTCCCGGTCGAGGACGAGGCCAATCGCGGCAGCAGCCGGGTGCACGCCTTGCTCGCCGGGCGCCGCCCCGAGCTCGTCCGGACTCTGCTCGACTCGCTTCAGGCGCTCATCGCCGCCCAGCCGGCCCAGCGCCGCGGCGCATTCGATCCCTGGGTCGACGCCCGGCCGGACGAGGCGCATCTCAAGGCCTGGGGCCTCCTCCAGAGCGGCGGCGATTATGAGGAATGGCACAGCCATCCGGGCGGATGGATGAGCGGGGTCTATTACGTCCGGGTGCCCGGCTGCGTCACCGCCGACGGCGCCGGCCCCGGCTGCATCGAATTCGGCCCGCCCACCGCCCTCGCCCGGGCTCGGCCCGGCTACGTGCCGGTCTGGCGCTACGCGCCCCGCGCCGGCCGCCTCCTCCTCGCGCCCTCCCATTACGCCCACCGCACCATCCCGACCGGCGCCGCCGAGCATCGCATCAGCTTCGCTTTCGACGTCGTCCCGGCGAGCCGACCTCACCAGCGATAGGTCAACTCCGCCGTGAAGCTCCGCTGCGGGAAGGGGTGGAAGAGGTAATATTTCTCGTTGGTGAGATTCTCCACGCCGAAGGCGGCGTTCCAATGCTCCCCGATCCTGAAATTGGCGCGGGCGTCGGCCACCACATAGCCCTCGAAACCCTGGAAGGTGTGGGTGACGATGTCGCTATTGTCGATCGTTCCGAACGATCGGCTGGCGTAGCGGCCGGCCAGGGTCAGGCTGGCGATCTCGGAGGGGCGCCAGGTCAGGACGAGGGTCGCCCGCCGCCGCGGCACCTGGGGCAGGTCCTTGCCTTCCGCGGCCGGGAAAGCGGGATCCTCGATCACCTTCGGCCGGGCCAGAGTGACGCTTCCCGAAACGTCGAGCTGGGGCACCGCCAGCCCCCGCCGCTCGAAGGCGAGCTCGATTCCGCGCGTGCGCACCTGCTCGATATTCTGGACGAAGCTGAAGAGCGCGGTCGAGCCCGGCACCAGCGGCGCCGTCTGCGAGATCAGGGCGTCGCGGATCGATTCGTGGAACAGCGACAGCCGGACATGGCCCGACCGCTGGGTCCACATTCCCGCCAGCTCCGCCGAGCGCGCCCGCTCCGGGCGCAGATTCGGATCGGGCACGGTCAGGTTCGGCCCGGTCGAGATCGCCTGGTAGAGCTCCGACACGGTCGGGAAGCGATAGGCCTGCCCCGCGGAAAGGGTCAGGCTCAGCCCTCGCGCCGGAAGCCAGCGCAGGCTCGCCTTGGGCGAAATCCCCTCCTTCGATTGGCCGGGCTGGGCGACGTCGAGCGCCGGCGCCAGCGAGAAGTTGCGCCCGTCATAGGCCCGCCACCATTCGTAACGCGCGCCGACGGTGAGCTCGAGAGTCTCGGCGAGATCGAACTGGTTCTCGGCCCATAAAGCGAGGGTCCGGGTCCGGCCCTGCGCGAGCTGGTTGAGCGCGCCCGGGGGGCCACCGCGCCAGTCCGCGGT
>JBEVDE010000281.1:0-7417 GCA_040514175.1 Allosphingosinicella sp.
GTCCTTTTCGTGGCGCGGGTCGTAGAGGCCCTGTGCGGGAGGCGGCCGCATCCTACACTCCCGTCCTCAGCTCATAGGCGCGGATGCCCGGCTCGCTGGCCAGGGTGAGGGCGATCTCGTCGACGCCCTGGAGCAGGCAGGCCCGCCGGAACGGGTCCAGCGCGAACCGGAAGCAGCCGGCCGGGGACGAAAGGCGCATCGTCTCCACGTCGATGGTCATCGGCTCCGCCGGATCGAGCGCCATCAACAGGCCGATCCTGGCCCGGTCGAGCGCGACCGTGAGGAGGCCGTTCTTGTAGGCGTTGGCGGCGAAGATGTCGGAAAAGCTCGGCGCGACGACGGCCCTTATGCCAAGGTCGACGAGCGCCCAGACGGCATGCTCCCGGCTCGATCCACAGCCGAAATTGGACCCGGCGACGAGGATCGGCGCACCCGCGAGCTGGGGCTCGTCGAAGGCGTTGCCGGGCTCGGCGCGCAAAGCGGCGAAGGCGAAGCGGCCGAGGCCGGAGCGCGAGATCGTCTTGAGATGCTCCGCCGCAACGATGGCGTCGGTATCCACATTGTCGCGGTCGAGCCGATAGGCCCGGCCGTGGACGGTGAACAAAGGGGTCATGGCACCAGCTCCCGAACGTCGGCGAGACGGCCGGTCACCGCGGCGGCGGCGGCCATGGCCGGCGACAGCAGGTGGGTTCGGGCGCCCGGGCCCTGCCGGCCGGCGAAATTGCGGTTCGAGGTGGAGGCGCAGCGTTCGCCGGGCGGCACGCGGTCGGCATTCATGCCGAGGCACATCGAGCAGCCCGGCTCGCGCCAGTCGAAGCCGGCTTCGACGAAGATCCGGTCGAGGCCCTCGCGTTCGGCCTGGCGCTTCACCAGCCCCGAGCCCGGGACGACCAGTGCCTGGCGGATGGCGGGGCTGATCCTGCGCCCCTTCATCACTCTCGCCGCGTCGCGCAAATCCTCGATCCGGCCGTTGGTGCAGCTGCCGATGAAGACATGCTCGACGAGAACGTCCTGGATCGCGGTTCCGGGCGCGAGCCCCATGTAGGCGAGCGACTTGCGCGCCGCCGCGCGCCGGCCGGCGTCGGCGAAGCTCTCCGGATCCGGCACGCGGCCCGTGATCGGGACGACGTCCTGCGAGCTCGTTCCCCAGGTGACGCTCGGAGCGATCGACTGAGCCTCCGCCCGGAAGATGCGGTCGAACGCGGCGCCTTCGTCGGTGGCGAGCGTCCGCCACCCGGCGAGCTTGCGCTCCCAATCGGCCCCGCGAGGCGCCATCGGCCGCCCCTTCAGATAGGAGAAAATCGTCTCGTCCGGCGCGAACAGGCCGGAACGGGCGCCGGCCTCGATCGACATGTTCGCGACGGTCAGCCGCGCCTCCACGCTCATCGCTTCGAACGTGTCGCCGCGATATTCGATGACGTGGCCCGCACCGCCGGCGGCGCCGATCCGGCCGATGATCGCGAGGATGACGTCCTTGGCGGTGACTCCGAAGCCCAACGTCCCCTCGATCCTCACCTCCATCGTCCGCGACGGCTGGAGCAGGAGCGTCTGGGTCGCCAGGACATGCTCGACCTCGCTGGTGCCGATGCCGAAGGCGAGCGCGCCGAGGGCGCCGTGCGCGGCCGTGTGGCTGTCCCCGCACACCAGGGTCGAGCCCGGCAGGGTGAAGCCTTGCTCCGGCCCGACGACGTGGACGATGCCCTGGGCCTCGTCGGTCGCACCGATGTAGGGGATGCCGAATTCGGCGACATTGGCCTCGAGGGCGGCGAGCTGCTCAGCGCTCCGAGCGTCGGCGATGGGAAGGCGTCGGCCGTTCGAGTCCACGCGCCTGGTGGTCGGCAGATTATGGTCGGGCACGGCCAAAGTGAGATCGGGACGCCGGACCTTCCGACCCGCCGTCCGCAGCCCTTCGAAAGCCTGGGGCGAAGTCACCTCGTGGACGAGATGGCGGTCGATATAGAGGAGGCAGGTGCCGTCGGCGCGCCGCTCGACGAGGTGCGAGTCCCAGATCTTCTCGTAGAGGGTGCGCGGCCGGCCGGTCATCCGCAGCAGCCGCGGTTCATCTGGATGAGCTGAAGGAAGGCGACGTTGCGCGCCAGCCTGGCCTCGAGAATTTCCCGCACCCGGTCGCCGAAGGCGGCGCAGCCGAAATCGCCGCCAAGGTCCGAAGTACGGCAGCCCTCGAGCAGAGCCTGCTCGAGCGCGCCGGCGAGGATCTGGGCCTGCGCGGGAAGACCGAGCCCCAGATCCAGGAGCATGACCGCGCTGGCGATGGCCCCGGCCGGGTTGGCAATGTCCTTGCCGGCGAGATCGGGCGCCGAACCGTGGATCGGCTCGAACAGCGACGGCCCGCCGCTCCCCGAGCTGCAAGAGGCCATCAGCCCGATCGATCCGCCGATCACCGACAATTCGTCGGAGAGGATGTCGCCGAACATATTCTCGGTGAGGATCACGTCGAAGCGGGTCGGAGTCGTCACCAGGGCCATCGCGGCCGCGTCGACATAGAGATGGTCGAGGCGAACGTCCGGATAGGAAGCCGACACCTCATCGACGATGGTCCGCCACAGGCGCGAAGTGGCGAGGACGTTGGCCTTGTCGACCGACGTCACCTTGCCGCTGCGGCCGCGCGCGGCGCGGAAGGCGACGTGGGCGATCCGCTCAACCTCGACGCGCGAATAGCTGCAAGTGTCGGAGGCGCCGTCGGCGCTATGCTCCTTGAGTCCGAAATAGAGGCCCCCGGTCAGCTCGCGGACGACGAGCACGTCGGCGCCCGCGGCGACGGCAGGCTTCAGCGGCGAGAACGCCTCCAGGCCGGCGATGGTCCGGGCCGGCCGCAGATTGGCGAAAAGGCCGAGCGCCATGCGCAGCGCCAGCAATCCGGCCTCCGGACGGACCGGGGCCCGATCCCATTGCGGGCCGCCCACGGCGCCGAGCAGGATCGCGTCGGCGCCCAGGCAGGCGCGCAGACTCGTCTCGGGAAGGGGCATGCCGTGCGCGTCGATCGCCGCACCGCCGAAATCATGCTCCTCGAAGCTGAAATCCAGGCCGCATCGATCCGAGATCAGGGCGAGGCATTGCACCGCCTCGGAAGCGACTTCCGGCCCTATGCCGTCGCCCGGCAGCACGACGATTCTCGTCATTTCCGGCTCCTCTTTCATGCCGCTTGCGCCTTGGCCGGGCCGAGCCCGCGAACCCGGCGGACGGCTTCGGCGTTGCTTGCGGCATCGATGTAGGCGGCGACGCAGCAGGGCAGGATGTCGCGGCCGCGGTGCCGGCCGGCGAAAATCTCGCCCTCGACGTCGATGGCGATCTCGACCAGGACGCTTGCACCCTGGCCGTCCTCGGCGGGCTCGCCGGGGTCGGCCGCGATATATTGCATCTCGACCTGGTCGACCCGCGCCGGCAGCGACATGATCCGGCTGACCGCGGCGAAAGCGGCGTCCAGCGCGCCCGGAGCGGAGGCGATGTCGGTCACGCGTCCGCGCTCGCCATGCTCGAGCTCGATCCGCGCCACGGGCCAGGCATTGGCCGAGACGGGCGAGCGTATGTCGACCTTGCTGAGCGTCCACAGCCGTTCGCGCCGGCCGCTCGCCTGCTCGGCCAGAAGCGCCAGCAGCCGCGCGCTGTCGACCGTTCCGACCTCGTCCGCGACATGCTTGAACGCGGCGAAAGCGCTGTCCAGCCGTTCCCCCTCGAGCACGAAGCCGAGCGAGAGCGCTCGCGCGGCGAGGGCGTGGCGGCCGGAATGCTTGCCGAGCACGATCCGTTCGGCGGCGAGGCCGATATCTTCCGGCTTCATGATCTCATAGGTTTCGCGGTTCTGGAGCACGCCATGCTGATGGATCCCGGCTTCGTGGGCGAAGGCGTTGGCGCCGACGATCGACTTGTTGCGGGGCGGCGGGCTGTTGGTGACCTGGGCGAGGGTGCGGCTCGCCGCCATGATCCGGGTCGTGTCGACGCCGGTGGCGACTCCGAAGGCGTCGGCTCGGGTCTTCAGCGCCATGACCACATCCTCGAGGGCGCAATTGCCGGCTCGCTCGCCGATGCCGTTGACGGCGCATTCGACCTGGCGCGCGCCGCCTTTGACGGCCGCGAGCGAATTGGCGACCGCCATGCCGAGGTCGTCGTGGCAATGGGTCGAGAAGATCGACCCGGCCGGGCGCTCGACATGCCCGGCGAGGAACCGGAACAGCCCGAAGATCTCGTCGGGCGTCGTATAGCCCACCGTATCCGGGACATTGAGGGTGGAGGCGCCTTCGGCCGCGGCCACCGAGAGGCATTCGACGAGAAAGTCGCGCTCCGTGCGGATCGCGTCCTCGGCGGAAAATTCGACATCTTCGGCGAGATCGCGGGCAAAGGCGACGGAGGCCCGTATCGCTTCGACGACCTGGGCCCTGCTCATCCGGAGCTTGGCTTCGCGGTGGATTGGGCTGGTGCCCAGGAAGACGTGGATGCGCCGCCGCGGCGCGTCCTTCAGGGCCTCGGCCGCGGCCTCGACGTCGCCGCGGGTCGCTCGGGCCAGCGAGCAGATGATCGGGCCGTCGATCCGTTGGGAGATTGCGGCGATCGCTCTCGCCTCGCCCGGCGAGGCGGCGGCGAAGCCGGCTTCGATCACGTCGACCCGGAGCGCGGCCAGCGCGCGCGCCATGCGCAGCTTGGCCTCCTCCGTCATCGAGAAGCCGGGCGCCTGCTCGCCGTCGCGCAGCGTCGTGTCGAAGATGAGAACCTGGGCCTGGGTCATTGGACCGCCGCCGTTTCCGAGGGGAAGATCCTGACCCCCGCAACGCCGTGCAGCCGGCGGAGCTGGAGATCGAGCACCTCCAGCCGCCGGCCCGGATCGCGCGCCTCGACCTCGATCGTGAGGTAGCTCTGCGGCGCTCCGCCGGTCATGGAGATGCCCCTGAGCTCGAAGCCGCGGCGCTCGACCAGGCCGACGATGCGCCCGACCGCGCCCTCTTCGGCGCGGAAATCGATGACGAGGTGGCCATTCATCGGCTTTGCTCCAGCATCTGCACGTTGGACGAATTGGGCGGCACGAGCGGCCAGACATTGGCGCGTGGATCGATGCGGACGTGACAGAGGATGGGGCCGTCGGTGCCGAGCAGCCGGCCGATCGCACCCTCCACCTCGGACCGGTGATCGATGGTGAAGGCCTCGATTCCGAATGCTCTCGATACTTCCGCGAAGTCCGGATTGTCGGTGAGGTCGATCTCCGAGAAATTCTCGTCGAAGAACAGCTCCTGCCACTGGCGCACCATGCCGAGCTGGCTGTTGTCGAGCAGCAATATCTTGAGCGGGAGGCGATAGCGCCGGAGCGTCGCGAGCTCGTGGATGTTCATCATGATCGAGCCGTCGCCGGTGACCGTGATGACGGTCGAGTCCGGCTCGGCGAGCAGAGCGCCGATACCGGCCGGGATGCCGTAGCCCATCGTTCCCAGGCCGGCGCTGGTGAGATGTGCCTGCGGCCGGGTGAAGCGGCAATGCTGGGCCACCCACATCTGGTGCTGGCCGACGTCGCAGGTGAAGATGGCGTCGTCGCCGGCCCGCTCCGAAAGCTGCTTGAGAAGGGCGGGGGCGTAAACGCCGCCGCCGGGCGCGTCGTAGGACATCGCCCAGAGCGCCTTCTGGGCGGCGCACTGGTCGCTCCACGCCTGAGCATTCCCGGGCATTGCGGTCAGCCGGTCCAGGATCTCGGTCAGATTGCCGGCCATGCCGATCTCGGCGCGCCGCAGCTTGCCGATCTCGGCGGGATCGCCGTCGATATGGATGACCCGGGCCCGCGGGGCGAAAGTGTCGAGCTTGCCCGTGGCGCGATCGTCGAAGCGTGCGCCGACGCAGATCAGCAGGTCGCAATTGTCGATGGCGACGTTCGCGGCGCGCATGCCGTGCATGCCGAGCATGCCGAGAAATCCGGGAGCGTCGGTGGGCAGGGCGCCGAGCCCCTTCAGAGTCGCGACGCTCGGCACGCCCGTCCGCTCGGCGAACGACCGGAGCGCGGCCTCGGCACGGGCGATGGCGACTCCGCCACCGAAGTAGAGCACCGGCGCTCTCGCCGCCGCGATCATCGCATTGGCGCGCTTGAGGATCTCGCTATCGATCGCCGCGTCCTCGGGAAGATCGAGCGCGTAGGGCTCCGGCACGGCCGCCCTGATCGTGACGTCCTTCGGGAGGTCGATCAGCACCGGCCCGGGCCGGCCCGACCTCGCGATGGCAAAGGCCTCGGCGAAGATTCGGGGAATGTCCTCGGTCCGGCGCACCACGAAGCTGTGCTTCACGATCGGCAGGGTGATCCCGAAGATGTCGACTTCCTGGAAGGCGTCGGTGCCCATGAGCGGGCTTGCGACCTGACCCGTGATCGCCACCATCGGCACGCTGTCGAGGAAGGCGTTGGCGATCCCGGTCACCAGATTGGTCGCTCCGGGGCCGGAGGTCGCGAGGCACACGCCCGGCTCGCCGGTCACCCGTCCCCAGGCGTCCGCGGCCAGCGCGGCCGCCTGCTCGTGGCGGACCAGTATATGCTTCAGCTTCGAGCCCGGCAGGGCGTCGTAGACGGGCATGATGGCGCCGCCGGGATAGCCGAAAACGTAGCGCACGCCTTCCCGCTCCAGCGCCTCCACGACCAGGCGCGCGCCCGTCACCGGCGCCGGCTCCGGCTGCGCGGGGATCCGGGGGGCGGCGGTCGCCACGGTCATGCCGCCTCGGTTTCGGGCCGGCTTTGCAGCCAGGCCATGTGCCGGCGCAGCCTCGCGCCGACCTTCTCGATCGGCTGGTCGAGGTCCGCCGCCAGCATCGCGTCGTAATTTTGCTTGCCGGTGTCGTTCTCGCCGATCCATTGCCGGGCGAACCGGCCGCTCTGGATGTCGAGGAGCACTTCGCGCATGCGCTGGCGAGTCTCGGCGTTGATGATCCGCGGACCCGAGACGAGATCGCCATATTTGGCGGTTTCGGAGATGAATTCGTGCATCCGGGCGAGGCCGCCCTCGTAGAAGAGGTCGACGATCAGCTTGAGCTCGTGAAGGCACTCGAAATAGGCGACCTCGGGCTGATAGCCCGCCTCGACCAAAGTCTCGAAACCGGCGACGACCAGTTCGCTGGCGCCGCCGCACAGCACCGCCTGCTCGCCGAACAGATCCGTCTCGGTCTCTTCGGGGATGGTCGTCTCGATCGCTCCGGCGCGCGTGCCGCCGATGCCGGAGGCATAAGCGAGCGCCTTCGCCCGGGCCGTGCCGCTGGCGTCCTGGTGGGCGGCGAAAAGGCAGGGGACGCCGCGGCCGATCTCATAGTCCCGGCGGACCAGATCGCCCGGGCCCTTCGGCGCCACCAGCAGGACGTCGATATCCTTGCGCGGGACGATCTCTCCGTAATGGACCGAGAAGCCGTGGGCGACGAGCAGGGCGTCGCCCGGCGAGAGATTCGG